>JAGWNV010000223.1 GCA_028872975.1 Acidobacteriota bacterium | reverse complement strand
CCCGAGGCGCTGACGCCGGCGTTGTTGTGGACCAAATGGACGGTGCCGAACCGCTCCACGGCGGCGTCCCGGAGGGCGGTCACCGAGGCTGCCTCGGACACGTCGGTGACGACGGGAAGGACGTCGGCGCCCTCGCCGGCGAGGTCGTCGGCCGCCGATTCGAGCGCCTGCTCCTCGACGTCGGCCATGACGACCCCCATGCCCTCGGCCGCCGCCTTCCGGCACACGGCCAGGCCGATGCCGCTGGCGGCACCCGTCACCACCGCCACCTTGCCCCGAAGCTCCTTCATGGCGTCGCCTCCTGCCCTAGACCGGGGGCGCCGGGTAGTACTGGATCGCCTCCTGCACCTGCCGGGCCCGATCGACGCCGGCGAAACGGGCCACGAGGTGCAGGGCCATGTCTATCCCGGCGGAGACCCCGGCCGCCGTGACGACGTCGCCGTCGTCGACGAAGCGGTCCTGGCCCCGGACCTCGATGCCCGTGCCGAGCCCGGCGAGGAGCTCGAGGGAGGCCCAGTGCGTGGTGGCCGGCCTGCCGTCGAGCAGGCCGGCGTCGGCGAGGACGAGGGCGCCGGTGCAGACGCTCGTCACGACCCGGGCCCCGGCGGCGACGTCCCGGACCCACTGGCGGACGGCCGGGTCGCCGAGCTGGGGCCGGGTGCCCCGACCGCCCGGGTAGACGAGGACGTCGACGGCCGGGTGGTCGCCCCAGGTGTGGTCGGCGAGGACCCGGGCCCCCTTGGCGCAGGTCAGCACGCCCGGTTCCCTGGACATGGTCCAGACCCGGGCGCCGTCCTCGGGGAAGTGATGGGCCCAGGCGCCGAGGACCTCCCAGGGCCCGGCCCAGTCGAGCTCCTCCACCCCCTCGAAGAGGGCGATGCCGAAGCCGATGGCCCCGGCTCCACCCGTGCCGCTCACCGTCCCCGCCGGTGCCGGGCCGCCGGACGTCCCGGCCTGTTAGGAAAGCCGCTCGACGATCATGGCCATGCCCTGGCCGCCGCCCACGCACATCGACTCGAGGCCGAACCGCTTGTCCTCGTCCTCGAGGGCGTTGAGCAGCGTCGTCATGATCCGGGCGCCGGTCATCCCGAAGGGATGGCCGAGGGCGATGGCACCGCCCTTCACGTTGAGCTTCTCCCAGGGGATGCCGAGGTGACGGGCCGAGGGGATCACCTGGGCGGCGAAGGCCTCGTTGATCTCGACCAGGTCGATGTCGTCGATGGTCATCCCCGCCCGCCGCAAGGCCTGGCGGCAGGCCTCGATGGGCCCCAGTCCCATGATCTCGGGGTCGAGGGCCGAGACGCCGCTGGCCACGATGCGGGCCAGGGGGGTGATCCCGAGCTCGGAGGCCCTCGTGTCCGACATCACCACCACGGCGGCCGCTCCGTCGTTCAGGGGACAGGCGTTGCCGGCGGTGATCTTCCCGCCCTCCCGGAAGGCGGGCTTCAAGGTGGCGAGCTTCTCCACCGTGGTGTCGGGCCGGGGCCCGTCGTCGGTCGAGACGACCGTCCCGTCCTCCAGGGTGACGGGGACGATCTCCCGCTCGAAGAAGCCGTTCTTCTGGGACTCGACGGCCCGGTTCTGGCTGAGCGCCGCGTACTCGTCCATCTCCTCCCGGCCCACCTTCTCGTACTCGGCGACGTTCTCCGCCGTCTGGCCCATGGCGATGTAGACGTCGGGAAGGCCCGCCGTCGGCGTCCAGGGCTCGGTCACCGCCGGGTTCCGGCGGGAGGTCCTGGCCTCGGCCTCGGCGAAGGCCGGGTTGTGGGGCCCGGTGTCGGAGGCCCCGAACTGGAACCGGCTCACCGTCTCCACCCCGGCGGCGACGAAGACGTCCCCCTCGCCGGCCCTGATGGCGTGGGCCGCCATCCGGATCGTCTGGAGAGAGGAGGAGCAGTAGCGGTTGACGGTCACGCCGGGCACGTCGATGCCGGCCAGGACGGCGGCCACCCGGGCCACGTTGTAGCCGGCCTCGCCGGCGGGCTGCCCGCAGCCGAGCATGACGTCTTCGACCTCCGTGGGCTCGAGCTGGGGCACCTTGGCCAGCACTTCCCGGATGACGAGGGCGGAGAGGTCGTCGGGCCGGCAGGACACGAGCGATCCCTTCATGGCCCGGCCGATGGGGGTCCGGCCGGTGGCGACGATGACGGCGTCAGGCATCACTGCTCCTTGCGGTTCGACGGTCCTGCGGTCTCGAGGCGCTGCAGCCCGATGTCCTGCGGTGTGTCGAGGAGAGTCCCCGATCGCGGCACGGGGTGTCCAGGTTTGCACAGAAGGAGGCGCCGGCCCCAACCCAGGCCGGTCCGCCGACCGGGCCGCCAGGCCCGACCGCCGGAGAAGTCAGGCGGGGGGCACCCGACGGCGCATGGCCCGGTGGGGGCCGATGAGGGGCTCCTCGAACACCTCGCCCACCGGCTCGAAGCCGGCCCGGAGGTAGAAGTCGAGGGCGGCCGCTCTGGCGTTGCACCAGACGACGCCGCCGCCGGCGCGGGCGGCGGCGTCGAGCAAGGCATCAAGGACCTGCCGTCCGAGACCCTCGCCCCGGCGGTCGGCGGCGGTGGCCATGCCGCGGATGCGCCACCAGCGCTCGGCGGTCGCCGGCGCCGGCACCGTCGGCCCCTCGGCCAGGAATGCGGGCGGCATGTCGGCCAGCAGGGATCCCACGGCGACGACTGGCCCCTCGGGGTCGTGGCGGACGGCCACGTGGCGGGAGTCGGGGTCGTCGTCGCCGGGATAGGCGGAGAGGTCCGCCGGCAGCCCGGGACGGAGGACCTCGGCACGGAGGGGCCGGACCGTCTCGGGTGGGACCTCTCCGGCCACGACCGCCACGGCGCCCGACGATAGGACGATGGGCGGTTCCGAGCGCCGATCTGTAACGTGTTCCACCATGGAGATCGGCTACACCGAGGAGCAGGAGGGGCTCCGCCAGGAGCTCAGGCGGTACTACGCCGAGCTGCTCACGCCCGAGGTCGAGCAGGAGCTGTCCACGAGCGGGGGGATCGGCCCGACCGTCCGACGGGTCGTCAAGCAGATGGCGAGCGACGGCTGGCTGGGCATCGGCTGGCCCAAGGAGTACGGCGGCCAGGGCCGGTCCGCCGTCGAGCAGTTCATCTTCTTCGACGAGTCGATGCGGTCGGGCGCGCCGGTGCCCATGCTCACCATCAACACGGTGGGGCCGACCATCATGCAGTTCGGCAGCGCCGACCAGAAGGCCTTCTTCCTCCCCAAGATCCTGGCCGGCGAAATCCACTTCTGCATCGGCTACACCGAGCCCGACGCCGGGACCGACCTCGCCTCGCTCAAGACCGCCGCCGTGGTCGACGGGGACGAGCTCGTCATCAACGGGGCCAAGATCTTCACGAGCCTCGCCGGCGACGCTGACTACTGCTGGCTGGCAGTCCGCAGCGACCCCGACGCCGCCAAGCACAAGGGCATCTCGATCGTGATCGTCCCCATGGACACCCCCGGCGTCCGGGTGGTGCCCATGCAGCTGATGGGCGAGCACAACATCAACTACACCTTCTGGGAGGACGTCCGGGTCCCGGTCGCCAACGTGGTGGGCGGCCTCCACAACGGCTGGAGCCTCATCACCAACCAGCTCAACCACGAGCGGGTCACCCTCTGCTCTCCGGGGATCATCGAGCGGGCCCTCGGGGACGTGAGGCGGTGGGCCCAGGAGACTTCCCTGCCCGACGGGGGCCGTGTGATCGACCAGGAGTGGGTCCGGATCAGCCTGGCCAAGGTCCACGCCAAGCTCGAGTTCCTCCGGCTCATCAACTGGAAGGTCGCCTGGTCGGCCACCCAGGGACATCTCGACGTCGCCGACGCCTCGACCACCAAGGTCTTCGGCACCGAGTTCTACATGGAGGCCCTCAGGCTCCTCACCGAGGTGGTCGGGGCCTCGGGGACCCTCCGGAGGGGATCGCCCGGCGCCGTGCTGGCCGGCCGGCTCGAGAGCTACCAGCGGGGGCTGCTCATCCTCACCTTCGGCGGCGGCACCAACGAGATCCAGCGGGACCTCATCGCCATGTTCGGCCTGCGCATGCCCCGCTCCCTGCGCTGAGCCTGGAGGAGACGTGGACTTCGACTTCACCGACGACCAGCGGGAGCTCCGGGAGCTCGCCGCCAAGATCTTCGCCGACATGGCCGACCACGCCCAGCAGCGGCGGGTGGAGACCGAGGGGGAGGACCCCCGGTTCGACAAGAAGCTCTGGTCGGCGCTGGCCGGTGCCGGGCTCCTCGGCCTGTCGCTCCCCGAGGGGCAGGGGGGCGCCGGACTCGGGTTCCTCGAGACCTGCATCGTGATCGAGGAGGCGGGCCGGGCCGCCGCACCCGTGCCTTTCACCGCCGCCACCGTCTTCGGTGCCATGCCCGTCGCCCGATTCGCCGGCGAGCAGGCGGCGCGCCGTTGGCTCCCCCGGGCGGCGAACGGCGAGGCGATCCTCACCGCCTCGCTGGGCGGGGTGGTCGGCGACCCCCTCCGGCCCCCGGCGACGGCGACCCCCGGCGAGGGGCCCGGCCGGTGGCGGCTCGACGGCG
>JAGWNV010000222.1 GCA_028872975.1 Acidobacteriota bacterium | reverse complement strand
GCTGCGCCGCTCGGAGGCGAGGCGCACGACCAGGAACACGGCGCACGACACGCCGACGATGAGGAGGCTCTCGGGATGGCCGCCGTAGATGGCCAGGGCCAGGGTCACCGCCAGGAGCGCGCACCCGCCGAGGCGGTGACGGGGACGCAGGGCCAGGACGACGCCGGCCAGGATCCATCCCGTCCATGCCGTGACCCCCACCATGGACCACTGCGAGTGGACGATGATCGGGCCGCTCAGCTCGAAGGCCGTTCCCCCGAGGGCCGCCGCCAGGGGACGGGTCCCGAGCACGCGACACAGCACGTAGGCGCCCGTGCCGGCCACGACCAGCTTCGTGAGCACCACCACGGTGAAGGCGACGTGCAGCGGGAACAGGTAGCTGACCGCCATCGGCAGGCTGAAGGGCGCCGACTGCCAGTTGAAGGCGAGCGGCATGCCGAGGATGCTGAAGGGGTTCCACAGCGGCACCTGCCCGGCGTGGACCTGCTGCCAGGCCAGTCTCGTCCAGGGCACGAACTGCTGGATCACGTCGGCCTGGGCCGGGTTGTGGACGCTGACCCCCGGCGCCCCGGTCAGACCGAAGCGCGACAGCAGGTCGTAGGGGCCGAGCGCGTACCCGGGTCGGAGCGCCGGCGCCAGCACGGCGAAGGCGGCGAGCACCGTCCACCCGACACCTGCGACGTCCCCCGCCACCCGGGCCCTGCGATCGCCGCCCCGAACGTCTCGCCGGCGCCGAGCCATCACCTGGACATCCCCGGACATGCTGCCACGCCGGCCGTGGAAGCACACACCGTGGTCCGCCCACCACTCCTTCGTCAAATCTAACGATGTTTCGCCGGGTACGGGGCCTCCATACTTGTCGGACGACGAAGCGGCCCTCTGGGGGCCTGTCGCGATCTACAGGGGGGGGACAGGGCGGTGCGGATCCTTGTACTCGGTGGTGACGGCTATCTGGGCTGGCCCACGGCGCTGCGGTTGTCGTGGCACGGTCACGACGTCGGCGTCGTCGACAACTTCGCCCGGCGTGGCTACGACCTCGAGATGGGCGTCGACTCACTCGTCCCCATCGCCCCGCTCCCGCGGCGGATCCGTCGCTGGCGGGAGGTCTCGGGCTCGGCCATCGACGCCTTCGTGGGCGACCTCACCGACCCGGTGTTCTGCTCGTCGGTGATCGAGCGCTTCGAGCCCGAGGCCGTCGTCCACTTCGCCGAGCAGCGCTCGGCGCCCTACTCGATGATCGACCGGGCGCATGCCGTCTACACCCAGACCAACAACGTCATGGGCAACCTGAACCTCCTCTACGCCATCGCCGAGCACGACCCGTCCATCCACCTGGTGAAGCTCGGCACCATGGGCGAGTACGGCACGCCCAACATCGACATCGAAGAGGGCTTCATCGAGATCACCCACAAGGGCCGCACCGACGTGCTGCCCTTCCCCAAGCAGCCGGGCAGCTTCTACCACCTCTCCAAGGTCCACGACTCCCACAACATCGCCTTCGCCTGTCGCATCTGGGGGCTGCGGGCCACGGACCTGAACCAGGGCGTCGTCTACGGCCAGGAGACCGACGAGACCGGACTCGACCCCGAGCTCGCCACCCGCTTCGACTACGACGGGGTCTTCGGCACCGTGCTCAACCGCTTCTGCGTCCAGGCCGTCTCGGGCCACCCCCTCACCGTCTACGGCAAGGGCGGCCAGACCCGGGGCATGCTCGACATCAGAGACACCCTGGCCTGTGTGGAGCTGGCCCTGCTGCACCCGGCCGCCGAGGGCGAGTACCGGGTGTTCAACCAGTTCACCGAGTCCTTCTCGGTGCTCGAGATGGCCCAGCTCGTGGCCGAGGTCTACCCCGGCACCTGCCGGATCGAGCACGTGGCCGACAACCCCCGGGTGGAGAAGGAGGAGCACTACTACAACGCGGCGCACTCGAAGCTCCTCGACCTGGGCCTCGTCCCGCACCTGCTCGAGGAGCCCACCATCAAGGGGCTCCTCACCGTGGCCGAGCGCTACCGGGACCGGGTCGAGCCCCATGCCATCTCCCCCACCGTGCAGTGGCGCCGCACCGCCAGCGCGCTTCCGTCCCACCCCGGTGTCGAGCTCGCCGAGCACCACGATCGATGACCGCCCGGCGACACTGACCCCGGCGCTCCCGGCCCCACCGCCAGCGAGGCGGTGGCGGTGGTGGCGCGACGGCCTCGGGCTGGTGTGGGTGTTGGCGGCGGCGGGTGCGGTGCTGGCGCCCGCCCTCGTGCACGGGGTGTACCTGGGGCCGGTCGACTGGCTGACGAAGTACGGCGTGACGTCGGTGCCTGGCACCGTCGTCCACAACCGCCAGACCTTCGACCAGGCGACGCAGATGATCCCCTGGTCCACGTTGGCCTGGAGCCAGGTGCACCAGGGCCACCTGCCGCTGTGGAACCCCTACAGCGCCCTGGGGACGCCCCTCGCCTTCAACTGGCAGTCGGCGGCGTTCAGCCTCCCCGCCCTCGTCGGGTACGCGCTGCCGATGCACCTCGCCTACACCGTCGAGGTCGTCGGCGCCCTGGTGATCGCCGGGTCGGGGACCTACGTGCTGAGCCGGATGCTCGGGCTCGGGGCGCTGGCGAGCGCCATGGCGGCCACCACCTTCGAGCTGAGCGGGTCCTTCGTCGGATGGCTGGGGTGGCCCGTGGCCTGGGTCATGGCCTGGTCGGGGTGGCTCTTCGTCGCCGCCCTGCTCGTCCTGCGGGGCCGGCGGCGGGGCCGGGCCATGGCGCTCTTCGCCACGGCGGTCGCCGGTGCGGTGTACGCCGGGCAACCCGACACCCTCGTCCTTCTCGGCGCCGGCCTTCTCGTCTTCGTGGCCGCCGTGCTGGTGGCGCGGGCACCGCGCCTGGGGGGCCACGGGCCGGTGCGGGCGCCGGTGGTCGATCTCCTCGCCGGCGGAGTGGGGGGGGCGGCGCTGTCGGCACCGTTGCTGCTCCCGGGGCTGCAGCTGGGGTCCCATGCGCTGCGGCGGGCCAAGGGCGGGGTCCAGGCGCTCCCCGCCCACGACCTCATCGGGCTCCTCGTCCAGGGGTTCGACGGGGAACCGCTGGCCGGCACCCACTACTTCGGCGGCCAGTCGCTCTTCTACGTCCACGGCGCCGACTACCTCGGCGTCGTGGCGCTCGTCCTCGCCGCCCTCGGCGTGGCCACGAGCCTTCGGCACCGACGTCGGGACCCGGAGCGGATGGCCCTCGTCGTGCTCGCCCTCGTGGCGGCGGCGGTGGCGTTCGTCGGGGTGGTGACGGCGGTGGCGGCCACCGTCTTCTCCTTCGACCCCGTCACGTGGTTCCGTTCGCTCCTCGTCCTCTCCTTCGCCCTCGCCCTCCTCGCCGGCATCGGCGTCGAGGAGGTGGTCCGCCGATGGCACGACCGGCGGGTGCGGCGCGCCGTCCTGGGTGGCTTCGCCGTCGCCGGGGTGCTGCTGCTCCTCCTGGTCGCCGTCGGTCGCGGGCACCTGCCCGGCCCCGAGGCGTCGATCCGCCTCCGGAGCCTCCTGTGGCCGACGGTGGGGACGGTGGCCGGTGGGCTCGGGGTCGTCCTCGTCGCCGAGGTCGCCCGCCGGCGACCGGGCCCGGCGGTCGCCTCGTGGTTGCTCGTGGTCGGGACCGTGGCGCTCGTGGTGGCCGGTGCGCCGATGACGTCGTCGAGCCCGGCGCCGCTGCCCAGGACGCCGGCGGTGGCCCGACTGGCGGCGACGGTGGGCCACTCGCTCGTCGCGTTCGGGACCGACTCGTGCTTCACCTCCGCCCAGCTCGGCATCGTCCCCGATGCCAACGTGGCCTACGGGGTACGGGAGCTGGCCGCCTACGACCCGCTGCTGCCCGAGGCGTACTACACGGCGTGGTCCTCGGCCACCGGGCTCACGGGCGGGCCCTCGGCCACGCCCTTCGTCCCCTTCTCGCTCTTCTGCCCGGCGGTCACCTCGTCGGCGGTGGCGCGTCGATTCGGCATCGGCTACGTCCTCGAGCCCCCCGGGGCCCCCGGTCCGGGCGGGACCGTGCTCGTGGCACAGGTGGCCGGCGAAGGCCTCTACCGCGTGCCCGGGGCGGCCGACGCCACGTTGGTGGGGCGCCGAGGGGCGGGGCTCCCGGGGCCCGATGCCCCGGGTCGGCCCGTCGCCGTCGGCCGGCCCGACCCGGCGACGTGGCACCTCACCACCGACAGCGCCGTCCCCACGGTGCTGCGCCTACGGCTCACCGACGTCCCCGGCTGGCACGCCACCCTCGACGGCCGGCCCCTGGCGCTCGATCGGTGGGCCGGCGTCATGCTCCAGGCGGCCCTGCCCGCCGGCCGGCACGTCGTGGCCCTGCACTACCTCCCGGGGAGCTTCCTGGACGGCACGGTCCTCTCCGGCGTGGCGCTGCTCTTCGTGCTGTGGCTGGTCTTCGTCCCCCCCGACGTGCTGCGCCGTCGGCGTCGTCAGGGCCCGGGCTCGGGCCGGGGCAGCTCGACGGGGTCCTCGACGAGCCCGTGACGGGGCACCCACCACTCCATCGGGCGGTTGTGGGTCTCGACGAGCTC
>JAGWNV010000221.1 GCA_028872975.1 Acidobacteriota bacterium | reverse complement strand
GAGACCGGACCGGCGGCAGGTGGGGTCCCCGCCACGTCGGCCGACAGGGGCTCGGCTCCCCGGGGACGTCCCTCGTCGGGCCCCCGGGTCGGGGCCCCGTCGGCGGCCGGGGTGGCCTGGGCGATCCTGGTGGCCTGGGCGCTGCGGTCCAGCTCGACATCGGTGGCGGCGTCGCCGGCCACCTCGCCCTGGGGGACGCGACTCTTGGCGCCCCTGCCGCGCAGTCGCAGCGCCAGCGCCACGCCACCGCCCACGGCCAGAACAGGGACGGCGATGGCCAAGCCGATGCCGATGTCGGAGGCAGCGGCCGCCACGGACGGGTCGATCACTTGTCGGTGCCGATGGCCGGCTCGGCCCCGACGACCTCGTTGCCACGCCGCCCCCCGGAGGGTGGGGGCCCTGGGTCCTCGGGAGGCCGTCGGACGGGGGTGGGGGCTGACTGGGGCACCACCTGGGGCCGCACCGCGTCGAACGAATCCGGCACCGGTGAGTGGGGCCCGTGCCCGGTGTCGTCACCGGGCCCGGCCGCCGCGCCCTCGAAGGACGTGGCGCCGAGGGCCGTGGTGTCGATCCCCGTGGTGTCGATCCCCGTGGTGTCGATCCCCGTGGTGTCGATCACCGTGGTGTCGAAGGTCGGGCCGTCGATCCCCGTGCTGTCGCCCTGGTGGCGAGGGACCCGCTGGCTGATCACCTTCGAGGAGCCGCCGGGGGCCATGGTGACCCCGTAGAGGGCGTCGGCCGCCTCCATCGTGCGCTTCTGGTGGCTCACGATGATCAGCTGGGCCTCCCCCCTGAACTCGTGGACCAGGCCGAGGAATCGCTGGAGATTCACGTCGTCCAGGGCGGCCTCGACCTCGTCCATGAGGTAGAAGGGCGAAGGCCGGCTCCGGAACACGGCGAACAGGTAGGCCAGGGCCACGAGTGAGCGCTCGCCACCCGACAGCAGCGACAGCCGTCGGACGTTGCGGCCGGCCGGCCGGACCTCCACCTCGACCCCCGTGTCGAGCAGGTCCTCGGGGTCGGTCAGGGAGAGCCGGCCGGTGCCCCCGGGGAACAGCGAGGTGACCAGGTTCGAGAAGTGCTCGTTCACGTCGGAGAAGGCGGCGTCGAAGACGTGCATGATCTCGTCGTCGAGGGTCCGGATGAGGGAGTGGAGTTCCCGCCGGGCCGAACGCACGTCCTCCACCTGGGCCTCGAGGAACTGGTGGCGCTCGCTGAGCTCCGAGAGCTCCTCGAGTGCCAGCGGGTTGACCGGGCCCAGGGCCGCCAGCTCGGCCTCGAGTTGGCCGATCCGGGTGGTGGGGTCGGAGCCCTCCGGGAGCTCCGGCACCGGGGCGGACATGGCCGCCTCCGGTCCGCAGGCCAGCTCGCGCCGCAGGGCCTCGACCACCGACTCACGTCGGATGCTCGCCTCCACCAGGTCCAGCTCGACCTTTTGGAGACGGCCGCGGGCGGCGGCCAGTTCGTGCTCGTTGGCAGAGCGCTGTCGGCGCAGTTCCTCGAGCTTGGCCCCGCCGGCGCGGACCGCCTCGAGCTGGAGCCGGTAGCGCTCGCGCAGTTCTGCCAGGGCCGAGTCCAGGCGGTCCTGGGCCGAGGCCACCACGACCAGCAGCCGCTCGACGGCGGTGGCGTCCGCTTCCAGTCGCCTCCTCCGCTCGGCGGCCTGACGCCGCTCGTCGGCGTGCCCGGTCAGTCTCCGCTCGACCTCCTGCAACCGCTCGGCCAGCACCCGGCGGCGCTCCACCAGGCCGGCTGACCGCACGTCCCACTCCCCCCGCATGACGGCGGCCTCGGCGATCCGCTCGTCGATCCGCCGCCTCTCCACCCGGGACGCTCCTGCCCGCTCGGCCGCCCCGGCCCGGGCCGCCTCCAGGCCGGGAAGCTCCTCGCGGAGCTGCACCCCCCGAGTCGAGTCCCGGAGGATCCGGTCGTCGAGCTCGGCATGGTCGCGTCGGACCTCCTCGAGCTCGGCCACCAGGGCGGACAGGTCTGCCGCCACCCGCTGACGGGCCGACCGGGCCGCCTGGTGGGCGGCCTCGTTGCGGTCGTCGGACCGGACCGCCTCGGCGGCGGCGGCCATGGTCGCCTCGGTCTCGGCCCTCGCCGCCTTGCGTTCCTCTGCCGTCTCGGACGCGGCGGCGGCCGCCGCGTCGGCCCGCGCCCTCGCCTCTTCGACCAGGGCGGCGGTGACCACCCCACCCGCGGCCCGCACCCGCCAGCCGGTGGAGGAGAACCGGTCCCCGTCCGAGGTCACGACCACGAGGTCGGGACGGGCCAGGGCCAGGTCGATGGCCTCGGACCAACCCCCCCGGGCACAACACGACCCGGCCAGCAGCGTGTCGAGCGCGGCCTCCAGGCCGGGGAGGTGGCGGTCGACGGGGCGCGGCCGCACATGCCGGCGGATCGACTCGGTCCCCGCCGGTTCCCGGTCTTCGGCTCCCGCCCCCGCGTCGCCGGCGGACGATTCGGTGAGGGCCAGCACGGCGCCGGTGGCCCCGCCCTGGCGCAACCGGGACAGGGCGGTCTTGGCCGGCGCCCGGCCCGAGACGACGACGGCGGCCACCGAGGCACCGGCCGCGGCCTCGAACGCCTCCTCCCACCCGGCGTCCACCTCCACCACGTCGAGCAGCGTCCCGACCACCCCGTCGATGCCGGCCAGGAGCTCGGCCCCGGCCGCCCCGCGTGCCTCGTCGAGGGCCCGCTCGAGCGCATCGGCCCGGGCCGTCGACCGGTGGAGCTCCTGTTCGGACTGGCGCAGGGCCTCCTCGGCCACCTCCAGCCGCCGGGTGGCGCGGGCGTGGGCCGCCTCGGTCTCGGCCACCGCCGTCTGCAGTTGATGGCGCGCCTGCTCGGTCTCGGCCAGTCGCTCACCCAGCTCGTGGTCCTCGCCTTCGAGGAGCGCGGTGCGGCGCTCGGTGGCGGACAGCCGGGCCCCCAGTTGGTCGAGGGCCCGCCGATCCCGCTCGAGGGAATGATCGAGGGCCGCGACCTGGGCCCGGGCCACGGTCACCGCCTCTTCAGCCTGTCGGAGCTCGGCCCCGTCCCCCCATGCCTCGAGATGGACCTCGAGCTCGGCGGCGGCCGCCCGCTCGGCGGCGACGACCGCCTCTGCCTCCGGCGCCAGCGACGCGGCTTCGGCCCCGGCGGCCTCCAGGTCTGCGGCCAGGCGGGCACCCTCGGCCTCCAGCGTCGAGACGACATCGGCATCGGCGGCGGCGTCGAGCGCCTGGGCCAACGACCGCTGGCGCTCACGGAGGACGCCGGAGAGTCCGCGGGCCCGCTCGACCAGCCCCTCGGCCCGGCCCAGGGCGGAGGCGAGGTCGGATTCCCGCTGTGCCGACATCTCGTCGGCGGTCCGCTCGGTGTCGGCGTCGAGCTGGCTCAGCGATTCCCTCAGCCGCTCCTCCGCGGTCCGCAGTTCGGCCTGGGCCCCGGCCCCCTCGGCGTGCCTGGAGTCGAGGACCTGCAGCTCCGATCCGGCCACGTAGAGGCGGACCGAGCGCAGCTCGTCGGCCAGCCCCGTGTACGAGCGGGCGGCCGCCGCCTGGCGCTCGAGGGGCCGGATCTGCCGTTTCACCTCACGGACCAGGTCGAACAATCGCTCGAGGTTCTCCTCCGTGGCGGCCAGGCGCCGCTCTGACCGTTCGCGCCGTCGGCGGAACTTGAGCACCCCGGCCGCCTCTTCGATGACCGCCCGGCGGTCCTCCGGTCGGGCCTCCAAGATGGCGTCGAGGTGTCCCTGGCTGATGATGACGTGCTGCTGGCGGCCCACGCCGGTGTCGGAGAGGAGCTCTTGGATGTCCAGGAGGCGACAGGGGGCGCCGTTGATCGAGTACTCGCTGTCGCCCGATCGGAACAGGGTGCGGGTGATGGTGATCTCGGCCAGGTCGGTGGCCAGCTTGCCGGCGCTGTTGTCGATGGTCAGGGCCACCTCGGCCCTCCCCAGCGCCGGGCGGTTGGCCGTCCCCATGAAGATGACGTCCTCCATCTTGGCCGACCGCAGGGTGCGGGGGCCCTGGGCGCCGAGGACCCAGGCCACGGCGTCGACGACGTTGGACTTGCCGCTCCCGTTGGGACCGACCACCACGGTGATGCCGGGCTCGAATTCGAGCACGGCCGGGTCGGCGAAGGACTTGAATCCTTTGAGGGAGAGCGACTTCAGGAACACCGGGTGCTCACCCTATCGGCAGGCACCCGTGGAGGGGACGACGGTCTCAGACCTGGCAGTGCTCGCAGAAGTACGTCGAGCGCCCTCCCGACTTGACCTTGACGATGGTGGCCCGGCACCTCCGGCAGGCCTGGCCCTCGCGGTCGTAGGCCTGGTGCTGGTCCTGGTAATCGCCCACCTCGCCGAACAGGTCGCGGTACTGCTCGTCGGCCAGCGAGGATCCCCGGCGCTTCACCGCCTCGGCCAGGGTCTCGACCATGGCCCGGTACAGGCGCCGCACCTCCTGGGAGGAGAGCGAGTTGGACAGGCGGTCGTAGCGCAGCCCGGCCGCGAACAGGATCTCGTCGGCATACATGTTGCCGATCCCGGCCACGAACTCCTGGTCCATCAGGAGCGCCTTCAGCCCCCGCTTCTGGGCGGCCAGCA
>JAGWNV010000220.1 GCA_028872975.1 Acidobacteriota bacterium | reverse complement strand
GGTGGCGGCGAGAACGACGATCCCTTCTGCCTCCTCGAAGCCGTCCATCTCCGACAGCAGCTGGTTCAGGGTCTGCTCCCGCTCGTCGTGACCCCCGCCGAGCCCCGTGCCCCGCTTGCGGCCGATGGCGTCGATCTCGTCGACGAAGATGATCGAGGGCTTGCGCTGGCGGGCCGTGGCGAACAGGTCCCGCACCCGTGCCGCGCCCACCCCGACGAACATCTCCATGAACTCCGAGCCGGTGATGGTGATGAACGGCACCCCCGCCTCGCCGGCGATGGCCCGGGCGAAGAGGGTCTTGCCCGTCCCCGGGGGCCCGACGAGGAGGATCCCCTTGGGGATCCGGGCGCCGATGCCCCGGAAGCGGTCGGGGTCCCGGAGGAACGAGACGATCTCCCCGATCTCCTGCTTGACCCCCTCGTAGCCGGCCACGTCGGCCAGGGTCGTCTTGGGCCGGTCGCTCACGTGCACCTTGGCGTTGCTGCGCGACCAGTTGGTGAGCCCCGAGGTCTGTCCCCGGACGCGCCGGATCATCCAGAACCAGACGAGGGCGATGAGGCCGATGGGGAGCAGCCAGCCCAGGAGCGTGGGCCAGATGCTGTTCGAGAGGGCCTTGTAGTTGCGGGCCACCTTGTGGGCGTCGAGGAGGGCGACGTCGGCGACGGGCATGCCTCCGGGGGCCCCTTGGGTGGTGAAGGTCTTCCCGCTCGTGAACCGGCCCTCGACGAGCCCCGAGGACTGGTCGATGGTCACGCTCTTCACCGTCCCGGCCGCCACGTCGGCGCGGAAGGTCGAGTAGGAGATCGACGTGGTGGACTGCGCCGGCGTCGAGGACATGAGGAGCATCACCACGAGCGCCCCCACGGCCAGGATCCACAGGGCCGTGACGAGGACGCTCGACCAGCCCGGCCGCGTGCCCTCGGGTGCCGCCGGCTTCCTCCCCTGGTCGCCCGGCGACGGCAGCTTCCACCGCCCGCCCGGGGGCAGCGAGCTCATCGGCGAGCTGCCGGCCATGGTGTCCTCCTCGTCACCTCCACCTTTGGTCGCTCGGGGCGGCTGCTCCCAGGGCCGAACGTCCCAGTCCGCGCCCGCGGCGGTCACGAAGGGGGGTCGGTGCGGAGGAAGTCGACGACGGCGGTGACGAAGGCGGGCTGGAGGACGGCCGAGAGGTGGTCACCGGGGACCCGCAGCAGGCGGCCGTCGGGCAGGGCCTCGGCCAGCGCGGCGGGGTCGCCGACGAGAGTGTCGTCCTCCCCCGCCACCACGAGCACCGGGACGCTGAGCAGCGCCAGGTCGGGGGCGCCCTCGACGGCCCGGGCCCGCTGGAGCGCCGCCAGCGCCAGCCGGTCGGCCCCGGTGGCGTCGGCGAAGGCCCGGAAGGCGAGCGGGGTCGGCCCGCTGTCGGGCGGCGGCCGGTCGGCCTCGAGGGCCCGGGCGATCTCCTCGGCCGGGTAGGGCCGCTCCCCCGGCCGGGCGAGCAGCAGCCGGCTGCCGATGCCGCCCAGCACGGCCCGGCGGACGCGGGCGTCCTCGGCGACGACCCAGGCGGCGACCTGGGCGCCCATCGAGTAGCCGACCACGGCGAAGGTCTCGAACCCCAGGTGGTCGGCGAGGCCCCGGGCGTCGGCCACCATGGCGTGGCCGCTGTAGAAGGCGACGTCGTGGGGCGCCCCCGACGACCCGTGTCCCCGGGCGTCGTAGGCGACGGCGCGCAGCCCGGCGGCGGCCAGGGCCGCCACGATCCCGGGCCGGACCCAGTTGACCCGGGCGCTCGAGGCGAAGCCGTGCAGGAGCAGCACGCCCGGGCCCTGGCCGGCCTCCTCGTAATCGATGCCGACGCCGTCGGGCGACTCCCAGCGGGCCACCGGCGGCTCAGCCCGCCAGGTGCCGGCCGAAGAACTCGAGCGCTCTCCCCCAGGCGTCGGCGGCCGAGGGCTCGTGGTAGTCGGCCCGCTCGTCGCAGTGGAAGCCGTGGCCCGCCTCGCCGTAGCGGACGACCTCCGTCTCCACCGGCGCCCGGGCGGCGGCGGCGGCGAGGGCCTCGACGTCGGCGACGGGGATCGACTGGTCCCGGTCGCCGTAGAGACCGAGCCACGGCGTCTGGAGACCCGGGGCCAGCTCGACGAGGGGCGGGAGCCCGAAGCGCCCCGTGCCGACTCCCCCGCCGTAGAAGGTGACCGCCGCCCCGAGCCGGCGGCGGACGGCGGAGAGGAAGGCGACGGTCCCGCCCATGCAGAAGCCGACGATCCCGGTCGCCGCCGGCCCGATCCCGTCGTCGGCGAGCCGGCCCACGGCGGCGTCGACGTCGGCCATGAGGCCGGCCTCCCCGAGCGCCTCCATGTGGGGTCCCAGCGCCGCGTACTCGCCGTAGTCCACGACGGGGTCGCCGGTGCGGTGGTACAGGTGGGGGACGACGGTGAGGTAGCCGGCGGCGGCCAGCCGGTCGGCCACGGCCGAGATGTGGCTGTTCACGCCGAAGGCCTCCTGGCACAGCACCACTCCCCCGCGCCGCCCACCCTCGGGCTCCGCCACCCCGAGGGCCATCGGCCCGTCGGCCGTGGACACCGTCACCGTCGTCGCCACCTTGGCCTCCTCGCTCGCCGGACCCCGCCTCGGGCGGTATACCACCGGCGGGATATCTCGGCGGCGGGATATCTCGGCGGCGGGATATCCCGCCCCGGCCGCCCGACCCCCGCTCCCCTACCATCCCCGCCGATGACCGACGACCCGCCCGCCGAGGAGGACGACGCCGAGCTCCGCCGGCGCGTCGGGGACGAGCTCCGGGCGGTGATCGACGACCTGCTGTGCCACGAGACGCCGGCGGCGGGACTCCGGGAGAGCCTGGCGCTGCTCGGGGAGGTGCGCCGGGCCCTCGACGGGCCGGCCGCCCCCGCCTACAACGCCGTGGAGGGTTACTGGACGGGCGCGGCGGGGTCCTGGGGCAGCTACCTGGACATGACCATGTTCGGCGGCCGGGTCAACCCGCTCGGCACGCCCATGAGGCCCACGTTCGGCGTCGACGACGAGGGACGGCACTACGCCGAGGGGACGGTCCGGCTCGGGCGCGCCTATCTGGGGGGCCCGAACATGGTCCACGGCGGCTACGTGGCCGGGCTCCTCGACCACATGTTCGGCCTGGCGCTCCACGCCGGGCCCATGGTGGCGGTGACGGCCACCCTCACCGTCCGCTACCTGGCTCCGACCCCCGTCGGCGAGGACCTCCGGCTCCGGGCCTGGTTCGAGCCCGCCAAGGGCCGGCGGGTGGTGGGCCGGGCCACCTGCCACCACGGCGAGGTCCTCACCGCCGAGGCCGAGGGCCTCTTCGTGACCGTCGACATGGTGGAGATGGCACAGCGGATGGGCGGCTGAGCCCGGTCCCGGGGCGCCCTAACTTGGGGCGGTGGCCACCGCCGTCTTCTTCCACGCCCACCCCGACGACGAGACCCTCACCACCGGCGGCACCATGGCCCGCCTCGCCGCCGAGGGACACCGGGTGGTGCTCGTCACGGCCACCGGCGGCGAGCTCGGCGAGTACCCCGAGGGCTTCCTGGCGCCGGGCGAGGACCTGGCCAGCCGCCGGGCCCGGGAGCTCGAGGCCGCCTGCGCCATCCTCGGCGTGGCCCGCCACGTCAACCTCGGCTACGGCGACTCGGGGATGGCCGGGGAGCCGACCAACGACGCCGAGGGGAGCTTCTGGCGCACCGACGTCGAAGAGGCGGCCACGAGGCTGGCCGGCCTGCTCGGCGAGGAGGGGG
This sequence comes from Acidobacteriota bacterium, assembly GCA_028872975.1. Lineage (GTDB taxonomy): Bacteria > Actinomycetota > Acidimicrobiia > Acidimicrobiales > UBA8190 > UBA8190. The sequence continues at coordinate 848 of JAGWNV010000220.1, read as the reverse complement.
CCGAGGCGTTCACCGCCTACGACGAGCACGGGGGCTACGGCCATCCCGACCACATCCAGGTCCACCGGGTGGGGATGCGGGCCGCCGCCCTGGCCGGGGTGCCCCGGGTGTTCATGGCCACCATCAACCGGAGCCACCTGCGCCGGCTGACCGAGCAGGCCGCCGACTTCGGCGTGGTCCTGGCCGAGGAGGACCGGCCGCCGGTCGAGGAGCTCGGCGTCGAGGAGGACCGGATCACGACCGCCGTGGACGTGAGCGCCTACCTGGGGGCCAAGCGCGAGGCCATGCGGGCCCACGCCAGCCAGATCGCCGAGACGTCGTTCTTCCTCTCGATCCCCGACGACGTCTTCGCTGCCGTGTGGGGCACCGAGTGGTACGTCCGCCACGGGGCCGACAGCCGAGGGCCGGTCGAGACGAGCCTCCTCGGCACCGGCGCGTGATGGATGGCGCGCCCGGGCACACGCTCCCGGCGCCGGCGGGAGCTGTCCAGGGGGACCTGCTCGGCTTCCTCGCCTTCCTCCGCGGCGCCCTTCGGCGGAAGCTGGAGGGCCTCACCGAGGAGGAGGCCCGCCGTGCCCCGGTGGGATCGGGGACCTCGCTCCTCGGGCTCGTGAGCCACCTCGCCGCCGTGGAGCGCTACTGGGTCCACCACCGGGTGGCCGGGCAGGAGGTCGCCCTCACCCCCGACGTCGGCTTCGACGTCGCTCCCGACGAGACGATCGGCGACGTCCTGGCCCGCTACCGGGCCGTGGCGGCCCGCAGCGACGAGCTGCTCGCCTCCTGCGACCTCGACCGGCAGCTCGGGCGCAGCCGCGAGGGCCGCACCGTGGGCTGGGTCCTCGTCCACC
>JAGWNV010000219.1 GCA_028872975.1 Acidobacteriota bacterium | reverse complement strand
TCTAGCGCGGTCCGTACCGTCAACGGGGGCGAGGAGCGCCCCGGGCCCGCAGGGGGGTCCGGGGCGCGTCGCGTCGGAGGGCCGACACGGGCGAGGAGCGGCGGCGGTCGAGGGCCTGAGGCGGGTCCGCCCGGTCCCCGACGGGCTCCACAGCGATCGCTCGCTGCCACCGGGGCCGGGCAGGACCTGCACCTCGTAGGCACGCGGGCGGAGGGTGCGCAATCGTGCCCGGGCCAGCTCTACCCTCGTTGCGGTCGGTACAACACCACGGCCGGGACAATTAATTCGCCCGGGCCGTCTCAGCTGGCGGCGAGCCGCTCCCCGCTGTCACCGGCCGCCATCCGGACCACGGCGTCCACGACGACCGACCGGAAGGGTGCGTGCAGGGCGCACAGCGACCCGGAGTTGTACATGGACAGTCTCGTGGTGCACCCCCGATGTGCGCAGGTGCGGTCCCGCCCGAAGGTGCGAGCGGAGCGCCGGTATCCCACCAGCCGCTCGCCGGCAACCGACTCGGACAGCTCGGGACGATGCCGCTGAGGCATGCGCCGGACCTCCTACTCAGGCTGCGTCGCAGATGACGCCGGTCCCGCTCTACCCGTTGCCATCGCCCGCCAACCGCGGGCAGCGGCGACGGGGGCCGCTCAGCCGTCGGTGCCCGAGGCGAGGTGCGAGCCCTCGACGGCGGGGGCGCAGGCCTCCCGGAGCGCGGTCAGGCTCCTCGTGAGCAACCGCGAGACATGCATCTGGCTGATGCCGATGCGCGAGGCGATCTCGGACTGGGTGAGGCCTTCGACGAACCGGAGGCGGAGGATCTCCCGGTCCCGGGGGGCGAGGGTCTCGAGGTGCGGGAGGAGCACCGCCCGCCATTCGGCGTCGCCGAACCGCTCGTCGTCGACGCCGAGGCGGGCGCCGAGGCCCTCCTCGTCGGGCCCGGCGCTGTCCAGGGAGGCCGACCGGTAGGCCTGGCCGGCTTCGAGGGCCTCGATGACGTCGTCCTCCGACGCCCCCGTCTCGGTGGCGAGCTCGCGGATGGTGGGGGAGCGGCCGAGTTCCTGGGAGAGCTGCCCGATGGCCTGGCCGAGGTGGAGGTAGAGCTCCTGGACGCGCCGGGGCGCCCGGATGGCCCACCCCTTGTCCCGGAAGTGGCGCTTCAGCTCCCCGAGGATGGTCTTGGTGGCGTAGGTGGTGAACTCCACGCCGCGCTCGGGATCGAACCGGTCGACCGCCTTGATGAGCCCGAGCGAGCTGACCTGGACCAGGTCGTCGTAGGGCTCGCCTCTGTGGGTGAAGCGCCGGGCGAGGTGCTCGGCCAGGCCGATGTGGGCCTCGATGAGGGCGGCCCGAAGCGACTCGCCCCGGTCGGCGGCGAACTGCACGAACATGGCCCGGAGGGCGTCGCGGTCACGGACCTCCACACTCACGCCCGGCTCCCCTTCCGGCGCCGCATGCGCAGCCAGGCCCGGGGGCAACCGCCCACGGCGTCGGCGCCGTGCTCGTCGACGAGGGCGTCGAGGATGCGGGCCGAGAGCTCGTTGGCCGGCTGGGCCAGGACGAGCTCCGGGCGGCTCTCGCCGCTGTCGGCCTCGTACACGCCCACTACTTCGATGGCGTCCTCGCTCCACTTGAACAGCAGCTGGAGCCTCCCCGCCTGGGGCTCGTCGCCGCAGATGGTGAGGGCGAGCTCGTCGATGGCGAGGCGCAGGTCCTCGATCTGGTCGTAGCCGAAGTCGGCCCGCGAGGCCACCGCCGCCGCCGTCATCCGGACGAGGAAGAGCAGCTCCGGGCGGGCCGGGAGGGACAGCTCCACTCGATCGCGTTCGTGGATGGCCTCGTCACCGAGCACGGCCCATGATGCGTCGGTCATGCCTGCACGGCCTCCTCGGCAGAAGCGAAGATACGGAACACGTCGTCCAGCCCGGTGATCTCGAAGACCTTCGAGATCCGGGGCTGGGTCACGACGAGCCGGAGGTCGCCGCCGGAGCTGCGCAGCCGCTTCACCCCGCTCACGAGCACCCCGAGGGCGGTGGAGTCCACGAACGACACCTCGCTCAGGTCCACGACCGCCACCGTCCGTCCTGCCTCGGCCAGGGCGAGCAGGCGTTCTCGCAGCTCGGGAGCGGTGGAGACGTCCACCTCCCCCTGGACGGCGAGGACGGGTGTGCCGTCCGCTTCCGATTCGGTCACCGCGAAATTGACCTCGGTGGTCATGCGCGTCGTCACTCCCCAGACTGTTCGCGGCCCTCGAGGCCGGCCAGGGCGTCCCCCGCCCGTGAGGCCATGATGCCCAATCGGTGGGCGCGCGTCACCACATTCGGCGTCCGGTCGGGCCCGGGAGCCCCCCGAGGCGCCCAACGAGCGCACAACTCGGCCTCGACGCGGTCGCGGACCGTCCGCTAGACCGCACGCCATGTCCCCGCTCGAGGCGCTGGCCATCGCCGGCGCCGGGCTGGTCGCCGGGACGGTCAACACCGTGGTGGGCTCGGGGTCGCTCGTCACCTTCCCCACCCTCCTCGCCTTCGGCTTCCCGGCCGTGCTGGCCAACGTCTCGAACACCGTCGGCCTCGTCCCCGGCTCGGCGAGCGGTGTGGTCGCCTACCGCCGGGAGCTCGCCGGGCAGGGGCGCCGGCTCGGGGTCCTGGGCACGGCGTCGCTCCTCGGCTCGCTCACGGGGGCGGCGCTGCTCCTCGCCCTGCCGCACCGCAGCTTCGAGCGCGTGGTGCCGGTGCTCCTCCTGCTGGCCTGCGCCCTGGTCGCCCTCCAGCCGCTCCTCGCCGCCCGTCTCGAGCGGGCACGTCGGCGGGCGCACGGGGGCCCGGGGCTCTTCCTCTGCGTGCTGGTGAGCGGCGTCTACGGCGGGTACTTCGGCGCCGCCCAGAGCGTGATCCTCCTCGGGCTGCTCGGCAGCTTCCTCGACGACCACCTCCAGCGGCTGAACGCCGCCAAGAACGCCCTCGCCCTGGTGGTGAACGCCGTGGCGGCCGTGTTCTTCGTGGCCGCCACCCACGTCTCGTGGACGGCGGCGGGTGCGGTGGCGGCGGGGTCGGTGGTCGGGGGCCAGCTCGGCGGGGTGGTGGGCCGGCGGCTCCCCGCCGTCGTCCTGCGGGTCGTGATCGTGGTCGTCGGTGTGGTGGCCGCCGCCGTGCTCCTGGCCTGATCCCCCGGGCGCCGTCAGCCGCCCGGGGTCGTCGTGGTGGTGGGCGGGACGGTCGTGGTGGGCGACGTCGTGGCCGGGACCGGCGCCGCGGTGGTGGTCGGCGAGGACGCCCCCGCCGGGAGGGTGGCGGCCACCTCCGTCGGCCCTGCGGGCCGGGCGGAGGGGCCGGGTGGCGGCGGAGAGGCGGACGTCGTCGACGGACTCGAGTCGCTCGTCGATGCGGCGCCGCAGTTCCAGGAGTTTGCGGCGGCGAGACGGAAGGGGGTCGGCGCTCGGGTCCGGCATGCGACGGCAGTACCCGCCGCCGGGACTGGTCAACCGGTGCCGGGCTGGAGCAGAGCCGTCACCTCTGCAGGGAGCTCCTGGCCCTCGTCCAGCACGGAGGCGAAGAGGTCGCCGGACGCCGAGACCCGCTCGAGGACCTCGGCCGGGGAGAACTCGAGGACGCCGCGCTCCTTTCCGACGGCCGCCTCCACCTCGTCCCAGCGCACGGGCGTGGAGACGCCCGGGAAGGGCCGGGCCCGGAGGGAGTAGACGGCGACGGTCGTCTTGGCCCTGTCGTTCTGGCCCCAGTCGATGAAGACGCGCCCGGGCCGTTCGCCCTTGGCCATGGTCGTGAGCACGAGCGGCCGGAGCTGCTTCTCGAGGATCAGCCCCAGGGTGTGGGAGAGGAGCTTCGTGGTGTCGAAGTCGACGCCGCCGGCGAGGGGCACGTAGACCTGCAGGCCCTTGGACCCAGACGTCTTGGTCACGCAGCGGAGACCGAGCCGGTCCAGCACCTCCCGCAGCGCGCAGGCCACTTCGGCGCACTGCGGGATGCCCGCCGGCGGTCCCGGGTCGAGGTCGAAGACCATGACCGTGGGCCGTTCGGGCTCGGCGGCCAGGGCCAGGGAGGGGTGGAGCTCCAGGGCGGCGAGGTTGGCCAGCCACAGCAGGGTGTCTCTGTCCTCGACAGCGCAGGCGCGATAGGGCGGGCCCGAGGACCTGGCCACCTCCACCGTCTGCACCCACGGCGGGGCGTGGCTCGGGCAGCGCTTCTCGAAGAAGGACTCGCCGTCGACCCCGTCGGGGAACCGGCGGAGCGTCAGCGCCCTGCCCCGCAGGTGGGGCACGAGCACGGGGGCGACCGCCCCGTAGTAGGCGGCCACCTCCGCCTTGGTCACGCCGGCAGCCGGGAACAGGACCTTGTCCGGGTTGCTCAGAGGGGGAGTCGGCACCGTCTCGTCATACCCGACGGGGGCCGCTGGGGCCCGAAGGATGTCGGCGTGGGACAGCAGGCTGCGAAAGGTTCGTCCCGTGGCCGGCGGGGTTGCCACGAACCGCTCCCTCCGCAGCCTGCTCTCCCGACGCCGGGACCCGACTCCCCGGCTGTCCGTGGATCTGTGCCGGTGCCCGCACTGGCGGCGCCCGACCGACCTACCCCGTCCCCGGGGCGCACAACCGGACGCGGCGCGAGGTGCACAATCGTGG
>JAGWNV010000218.1 GCA_028872975.1 Acidobacteriota bacterium | reverse complement strand
GGCAGCCACGCCGGCACGCCGGTCGAGCTCCGGGTCTGGCGCGACGGCCGCGACCTGACGATCACCGTGACCCCGGAGGCGTCCGGGTTCGCCGGCAGCGGCGCCACGGCGGGGAGCGCCACCACGGGCCACATCGGGGTCCAGCTGGCCAGCCCCACCCGGGGCCCGGTGGAGCGCGTCGGGCTCGTCTCCTCGGTGGGCCAGAGCTTCACCGGCTTCGGCAGGACGGTGGCGCTCTCGGTCTCGGCGCTGGGCCAGATCTTCTCGGCCCACGGGCTCTCGCAGTACTTCCACGACCTCACCAACTCGAAGGCCGCCACCCAGTCCGAGCACAGCAACATCCGGATCCAGTCCATCTACGGAGCCGTCCGCACCGGCGTCCAGGGGGCCCAGTCGGGGGCGGCCGGGCTCATCGAGGTGCTCATCTCCATCAACATCTTCGTGGGGATGATCAACCTGCTCCCCATGCTCCCCCTCGACGGCGGGCACGTGGTCGTGGCCGTCTACGAGCGCATCCGGAGCCGCCGGGGGCGGATGTACCACGCCGACGTCCGCAAGCTCGCCCCGGTGGCCTACGTGTTCGTCGTCTTCCTCGGCGCCATCGTCCTCTCCGCCTTCTACCTCGACATCACCCACCCCCTCGCCAACCCCTTCCACTGAGGGCGGCGACGCCGGTCAGAGGTGCAACCCGCACTCGGTCTTGTCGGTCCCCGACCAGCGACCGGCCCGGGGATCCTCCCCGGCAGCCACCGGGCGGGTCGTCGGCGCGCAGCCGATCGACCGGTAGCCGGCCCCGGCCAGGGGGTGGACCGGGAGCCGGTGCGCGGCGATGTAGGCGGCCACGTCAGCGTCGCTCCAGGTGGCCAGGGGGTTGATCTTCACCGCGCCGTGGCGGGCGTCCCAGCCCACGACGGGGGTCGTCCGCCGACGTGCGGAGTCGACCCGCTTGAGACCGGTCATCCAGGCCGCCTTGCCGGCGAGGGCGCGGGCGAGGGGCCGCACCTTGCGGAATTCGCAGCACTGCTCGGACCCACAGACCCACTGCCCGGCGCCCGGCTCCGGTCCGACCACGACGAGGTTGAGGTCGTAGCGGGCCCGCACCACCTCGACGAAGGCCAGGGTCTCGGGGAAGTGGGCACCGGTGTCGAGGAAGACGACCTCGATGCCGGGGTCGGCCCGGACGGCGAGGTCCACGATGACGCAGTCCTGGAAGGAGCAGGCCAGGACGAGCCGGCCGCCGAAGCGGGTCACGGCCCAGGCGCAGACCTCCGAGGCCCCCGCCCGCTCCAGGCGGGCGTCGTCGGCGGCCACGGCCGCCAGGTCCACCGCCGGGGTCGCCTCCGCCTCGGCCGTCACGACGTCGCGGGCGCGCCGGTGAGGTCGACAGGGTCGGGCGCAGGGGTGAGGGCGGTGCCGGCGGGCGCAGGGCCGAGGGCGGTGGCGGCGGGCGCGGAGAACAGGCGGTTGAAGACGAGGAACTTCACCACCCACAGCGACCCCCAGGCGGCGAGGTTGGCGCCGAGGACCAGGGCCGTCCTCGTCAGATGCCCGAGATGGTGGGAGACGGCGAGGTGGTGCGCCCCGGCGGCGGCACCGGTGGAGAGCGCCATCCCCGAGAGCGACATCACGGCGAAGGGGAGGACCTCGCGGACGACATGGGAGCGGCCCGTCTTCCCCCAGGCCCAGCGGCGGTTGAGGTTGTAGGACCAGACGGCGGCGACGGCGTTGGCGAAGAGCACGCTCGGCACCTCGCTCCAGAGCCGGAGGGCGCCGAAGACCACCGTGAGGGTCGAGAAGGACACCACCGTGGCGGACGCCGACACCGCCGTGTAGCGGGCGAGCCTGCGCCCGGCGGGCGTCGACAGCAGGTCCCAGAGCTCCTTCGGTGTCCAGGCCATCGCCCCCCGATCGGTGCCGGTCCGCGAGCCCCGCCCCGTCCCGACGGGGCCGAGGGCCTGGCCCGGGCTCCATCCTCCCTCGTCGGAGGGTCATCAAAGGTGACGGTTTTGCCCTGGACCGCCCCCGGTCCGGTACCCGGCACAATGGAGGGGAGGACACAGACCGATGAGCCGGACGACACAGCTGGCCGCCCCCCGGCGGCCCACCAGGCAGATCCACGTGGGATCGGTCGCCGTCGGCGGGGGCGCCCCGGTGTCGGTGCAGTCGATGACGACCACGAAGACCGCCGACGTCGAGGGGACCCTCAGCCAGATCTACGCCCTGGCCTCGGCGGGGGCCGACATCGTCCGGTGCACCTGCAACGAGGAGGAGGCGGCCGAGGGCCTCGCCCACATCGTCCCCCGCTCGCCGGTCCCCATCGTCGCCGACGTCCACTTCCACCACGAGATGGCCCTGGCCGCCCTCGACGCCGGCGTCCAGGGCCTCCGGCTCAACCCGGGCAACCTCCGCAAGCCCGAGGAGATCCGGATGGTGGCCGCCGAGGCGCGCGACCGGGCCATCCCCATCCGCGTCGGGGTGAACGCCGGGTCGCTGCACCCCGAGCTCTACAAGCGCTACGGCGGGGCCACGCCCGAGGCGCTCGTGGAATCGGCGCGCATGGAGCTGGCCCTCTTCGCCGAGGTCGGCTTCGAGGACGTGAAGATCTCGGTGAAGGCCTCGTCGGTCCCCCTCATGATCGAGGCCTACCGGCTGGCGGCGGCGACCTTCGACCACCCCCTCCACCTCGGGGTGACCGAGGCCGGGCCCCCGCCGGCGGGACTCGTGAAGGCGACGGCCGGGATGGCGACGCTCCTGGCCGAGGGCATCGGCGACACCATCCGGTACTCCCTCACCGCCGATCCCGTGGAGGAGGCCCGGGCCGGACGGCAGCTGCTCGAGGCCCTCGGGCTGCGCGAGCGCAAAGGCCTCGACCTCATCGCCTGCCCGAGCTGTGGCCGGGCCGAGATCGACGTGATCGGGGTGGCCAAGGCCGCCCAGGAGGCGCTCGAGGACCGCAAGCTCCCGATCCAGGTCGCCGTCATGGGCTGCGTGGTGAACGGGCCGGGAGAGGCCCGGGAGGCCGACGTCGGGATCGCGGCGGGGCGCCACAAGGGCCATCTGTTCATCAAGGGCAAGATCGTCCGGGTCGTGCCCGAGGAGGAGATGGTGGCCGCCCTCGTCGAGGAGGCCGAGCGGCTCGTGGCCGAGGGGGTCGAGGCCCGCCTGGCCGCCGCCGACGCCGGGGCCGAGGCCGAGGCCGAGGCCGACCGACGGGCCCTGCTCGACGCCAGGGGCGACGACGCCAACCACGCCGGGGAGAAGGTGGCCCTCATCCGCCGGCGGGCCGGGCACCCCCACCCAGAGCGCTGACCAGGGCCGTCGGGCCCCTCAGGGGCCCCTCGCGTCTCAAGTCCATCTCCTGTCGCGTCGATAGGGCGGGGTGGACCTCGCCCCCGAGACCGGTGCCCTCCCGTCCGCGCCGGCCCGGCGCCGTCCGTGGGCCGATCCCCGGCTCATCCAGTACCTCATGGGCCCGCCCGCCCTCCTCACCCTCCTCGCCATCGGCCATTTCGACCTGATCGCCCGCCGGTCGGCCTGGGAGTGGGTGGCGGTCTTCGCCGCCATCCCCTCGCTGAGCCTCCTCGTGGACGAGCTGCGCAACCGGCACCCGACCCGGCTGGTGGCGGGCGTCCGTCTCGGCGTCCATGTGGCCGCCGTGACCACCGTCATCTACCTGAGCGGCTGGGGCCCGGTGCTCGTGGGCGGCTTCGCCTTCGTCGCCCTCGGCCACGTCAACGAAGAGGGGTCCCAGGTGTGGCGGCGGACGGCCGGCTACAGCCTGGTCGGCATCGCCGTGGGCCAGGTCGGCATCGCCGAGGGGTGGCTGCCGTCACTGCTCTCCTTCGACCGGGCCGAGGCGCTCGGGGTCATGAGCACCTTCGTCCTGCTCTTCGTCATCCGGATGGCGGGGGCGACCATGGCCGAGAAGGAGGCGGCCGAGGCGTCGACGGCGGCGAGCGAGGAGCGGTTCCGGTCCCTCGTCCAGCACTCCTCGGACACCACCATCGTGGTGGGGCCTGACCGGACCATCACCTGGGTGTCGCCTGCCGTCGAGTCCCTCCTCGGGATGGCGCCCGAGGACGTGGTGGGACGCGGCGACCTCGAGCTCGTCCACGTCGACGACCGGGAGTCCATGGCGAGCCAGCTCGGCGCCCGGCTGGCGGCCCGCGACGACGCCGAGCCGGCGCAGTTCCGGATGGTGCGGGCCGACGGCACCACCCGCCACGTCGAGGCGGTCATCACCGACCTCCGGTCCCAGCCGTCGGTGGGCGGCTACGTCGTGAACGTCCGGGACATCACCGACCGCAAGGAGGCCGAGGACCAGCTGGCCCACCAGGCCCTCCACGACCCCCTGACGGGCCTGCCCAACCGGACCCTCATCATGGACCGGGCCCAGCAGATGCTGGTGCGGGCCCAGCGCGAGCGCCACCCGGTGGCCGCCTTCTTCCTCGACCTCGACAACTTCAAGGACATCAACGACTCCCTCGGCCACGAGGCGGGGGACCGGGTGCTCCAGGCCGTCGCCGGCCGCCTCTCGGGCATGCTCCGGGCCAGTGACACCGTGGGCCGTCTCGGAGGCGACGAGTTCGTCGTCCTGGCCGAGGGCTTCTCGCTCGTCCCCGGGCCCG
>JAGWNV010000003.1 GCA_028872975.1 Acidobacteriota bacterium | reverse complement strand
CGGCCGCGTCCTTTGCCCGGCGCCCTTCCTGGCCACCGCCTCCCAGTTCGTCCCCGCCGTCCGCCTCGCCGGCACGGCCGACCAGCGCCGGCGGTTCCTCGGCGCCGTGGCGGCGGGGGAGGTGGTCGGCGCGCTGGCGGTGTCCGAAGGCGACGGCAAGGTCGACCGCGGCGCCGTCACCACCACCGCCACCCCGGCCGCCGGCGGCGCCTGGCGGCTCGAGGGGGAGAAGCGCTACGTGCTCGAGGCGGGCCGGGCCGACGAGGTCGTCGTGGCCGCCCGGCTGCCGGGAACCTCGGGGGCCGACGGCATCGGGCTCTTCGTCGTCCCCGGGGAGCGCCTCGAGGTGGTCCCCCTCCACAGCGTGGACGCCACCCGGCCCGTCGGGGGGTTCCGTCTCGAAGGCTTCGAGGTGGAGGCCGGTCGCGCCCTCGGGGAGCCGGGCGATTCGGGGCCGGCGCTGTCGGCCGCCCTGGAGGAGGCCACCGTGGCCCTGGCCGCCGAGATGGTGGGCACTAGCCAGGCCATCTTCGACGTCGTCCACGCCTATGTCCTCGAGCGGGAGCAATTCGGCGTGAAGATCGGGTCCTTCCAGGCCATCAAGCACAAGCTCGCCAACATGTACGTGGCCCTCGAGTCGGCCCGGGCCACCACCTACTTCGCCGCCGCCGCCCTCGACGAGGACGACGACCGGCGGGCCGTGGCGGTGTCCATGGCGAAGTCCGCCGCCGGCGACTGCCAGAAGCTCATGGCCCAGGAGGGCATCCAGTGCCTGGGCGGCATCGGATACACCTGGGAGCACGACATGCACCTGTACGTGAAGCGGCAGAAGGCCCAGGCGGCCCTCCTCGGCACGGCGGCGGAGCACCGGGCCCGGATCGCCGCCGCCATCGGCCTGTGACCGCCGGCACCCGGGGCCGGGCCCTCGTCACCGGCGCCTCGTCGGGCCTCGGGGCCTCCTTCGCCCACCAGTTGGCCGCCGCCGGCACCGACCTCGTCCTCGTGGCCCGCACCGCCGACGCCCTCGAGCGTCTGGCCGGCGAGCTCCGCCAGGCCCACGGCGTCGACACCGAGGTGCTGCCCGCCGATCTCGCCGACCGGGCCCAGGTGGCCACCGTGGCCGAGCGGATCGGGGCAGGGGACGTGGACACCGTCGTCAACAACGCGGGCTTCGGGTTCTACGGCCCCGTGTCCGGCCACGGCCTCGACCAGGAGCTCGGGATGGTCGACGTCGACGTGGCCGCCGTGGTCGCCCTCAGCCACGCCGCGGTGCAGGCCATGGCCCCGCGTGGGCGGGGGGCCCTTCTGAACGTGGCCTCGGTGGCGGCCTTCGCCCCCACCCCCGAGAGCGCCACCTACTCGGCGGCCAAGTCCTTCGTCCTCCTCTACACCGAGGCCCTCCACGACGAGCTGGCCGGGACCGGGGTGCGGGTGACGGTGCTCTGCCCCGGGTTCACCAGGACGAATTTCCAGGCCAACGCCGGCATCACCGGGAAGGGCCTACCCGGGTTCGTCTGGGCCGAGGCCGACGAGGTCGTCCGCCGCGGCCTCGAGGCCCTGGCGCGCAACCAGGCCGTCTGCGTGCCGGGGGTCGTCAACAAGGTGACGGCCCTCACACCCCGCCTGGCGCCCAGGCCGGTCGTCCGGCGCATCGCCCGGCAGGTGATGAAGCGGCTCTGAGCCCGCCGGTCCCGCTGGTCAGTCCTTCTCGACGTGGAAGGCGCCCGCGCCCGGGTAGCCACCGCCTCCGAACCGGGCGTCGAGGGCGTCGTAGTCGACGGCCCAGCCCGCCTTGGGCAGCTCGTCGACGAACTCGACGGACTTGGGCTTCTTGTAGGAGGCGATCCGTTCGCGGCAGTGCTCGACGAGATCCTCGGCGGTGGCCGACTGACCGGCCCTCAGCACGACGACGGCCTTCACGTTCTGGGTCCAGGTGGGGTCGGGCACGCCGATCACCGCCGCGTCGGCCACGGCGGGGTGGGCCTTCAGGCAGTTCTCCACCTCGATGGGATAGATGTTCTCGGCCGCCGACTTGATGAGCCGGGTCCGGGGCCCGACGAAGCTGAGCGACCCGTCCTCCTCGAGCCGTCCGAGGTCGTTGGTGTGGTGCCAGCCGCCGGCCTGACGCTCGGCGTTGAGCTCGGGGCGGTTGTGGTAGCCGTTCATCACCGTCGGCCCCCGCACCACGATCTCCCCCGTCTCCCCCGGCCCGAGGACGGTGCCGTCGGGGTCCATGATCCCGATGCGGAGGAACGCCGGGGGCCGGCCGTGGGTCCCGAGGGAGGGCCCGAGGGCGTTGAAGGTGCCCATGCCCATGACCTCGGTCTGGCCGTAGCCGGCCGGCTTGCGGCCCCAGGGGCTGTCGTCGACGGTGACCATGGCCGTCCACTCCGGCTTGCCCGGGAAGGTCCGGAGGCTCTTCAGGTCGAAACGGCCGTCGGTGTTGAGCTCGATGATCTGGTCCATGGTGGGCGGCATCACGAACGCCCCCGTGCACCGCTCGCCGTCGATCAGACGGCAGAGCTCCTCGGCGTCGACCCGGGGCGTGAAGACGTTGGTCCCCCCGCTCACGAGGGTGCCGAGGGTCGTCATGAAGGTGGCCACGTGGAACAGGGGGCCGCAGTTCAGGTAGGTGTAGTCGGCGGTGATCCCCATCATCTGGGCCACGAAGGCGCCCTGGGTGACGAGGGCCCGGTGGGAGAGCAGCGCCCCGTTGGGCGAGCCGGTGAAGGCGGCCGTGTACATCATGAGGACGGCCTCGGTCTCGGCCACGGCCACGGCGGGCTCCGTGGCGTCGTCGGACAGGAAGGCCTCGTAGCCGCCCTCGTCCTCCCCGTCGTGCTGGATCCACCGCGCCTTGGAGAGGCCCCGGTCGCGGACCTCGCGGGCGACGGGGCCGATCTCGGCCTCCTGCCAGAAGACGACGGCAGGATCGGCGTCCTCCACGACGAAGGCGAGCTCGTCGGCGCTCTGGCGCCAGTTCACCGGGCAGAAGACGGCTCCCACCTTGGCCGCCGCCAGGAGGCCTTCGAGGAGCCGGTGGCAGTTCTGGCCCACCCAGAGCAGACGGTCGCCTCCACCGGTGCCGGCGGCCAGGAGGGCGTGGGCGAGCCGGTTGACCCGCTCGTCGAGGGCCGCGTAGGAGAGCCGGACGTCTCCGCAGACCGCGGCGGTGTCGCCGGGACGGCTGCCGGCGTGACCCCGCAGGACGTCGGCCAGGGAGTGCTGGTGGAGCAGGTCGACCGACCCCGGGCCCGTCATTCGTCGATCACCCGGGCCGCCTTGTAGCCCGAGCGGGGGATCGACTCGCGGGCCAGGACGGTGACCTCGGCGTCGATCCCGAGCGCCTCCTTGATGACCCCGGCGCACGTCCCGGCGAGCTCGGCGTCGTCGCCGCCGGCGCCGGTGCCCCGTTCCACCCGGACGGTGAGGGGCCGGGCGTCGTCGGTCGGGCGGACCATCTGCCACTCGAGGCTCGGCTCGTTCACCTCGGGGACCTTCCGCAGCGCCGATTCCACCTCGTTGGCCTGGAACCGTTTGCCCTGGGCGGCGATCAGGTCCTTGAACCGTCCGCCCCAGAGCCCCCGGATGCTCGTCTCGCCGCAAGGGCAGGGCTCGCGGAGGATGGCGCAGGCCTCCTCGAGGTCGTAGCGCAGCAGCCCGTTGTCCCGGTCGAGGGTGGTGACGACGAGGTCCCCCCATTCGCCTTCGGGCACCTCCTCGCCGGTGGCGGGGTCGACGGCCTGGACGATCCCCCAGTCCATGTTGATGTGGGCCCCCGGCGACTTCCCGCAGGCGCCGCCCACGTAGGCGAAGCACTCCGCCCCGGCGGTCATGAGGGGCATGCCCTTGCCGAGGCCGAACCCGGGGAGCCCCTTGAACTCGAGGCCGGCGTCCTTGGGGTCGATGCCGAGCTTGGCGGCCACCTCGAAGAACCGGCCGGTGGAGAAGCCCATGAAGGGGATATCGGGCTTGACCCGCATCCAGAACCGCAGCCCCTGCTCGGCGGCCTCGTCGGTGTCCGGGGGCGGGACCCAGATGTTCAGGAACCCGAAGTACTCGTAGGAGCCCGACAGCATGGCGCCCCCGCCGTAGAGGTAGGCGGGATGGGCGTGGGTGGCGATCATCCCGGGACGGTGCCCGTAGCGCCACCAGACCCGTGCCGAGGACTCGTACTCGATCCAGAGGTCCCGGCGGGTCCAGATGGAGATGGTGGGCTGGCCGGTGGTGCCCGTCGAGGTCCCGATGCGGACGGCGGCCCGGGGGTCGGTGAACCGGTAGTCGCCCCAGGGGGGCGTGGCCGCCTCGGAGTCCCGAAGGTCCTGCTTCACGGTGAGGGGGACGTGGCGGAGGTCGTCGAGGGTCTTCACGTCCTCCGGCGCCCCGATGCCGGCGCTCTCGAGCTTGCGCCGGAAGAGGGGAACTGGGGTGTCGAAGACCTTCCGCAGGAGGGTCTGGAGGCGTTCCTCCTGGAGCCCCCGCATCCGCTCGGGGTCCATGGTCTGGATCTCGGGGTCCCAGTAGGGCTGGTCGGTGGGCCGCGGCGGGGGACCGACGACCTCTGGCCCGTAGTTCGGCATCCTCTTCCTCCTGTGGTCGGTTCGGTGGGCCCGTGCGGCCGGTCCGGTGGGAGTCCCGCCGGTGCCGTCGGCCCGGGCGAGGGTCAGCGCCGGGGGAGCCCCAGGACGCGCTCGGCGACGATGTTGCGCTGGATCTCCGAGGTGCCCCCGGCGATCGTGTTCGAGAAGGACTGCATCCAGAGGAGGAACCAGGCCGTGTCGTCCCGGCGGTTCCCCGATGGGGCGTCGTCGCGGTCCATGTCGAGGCCTTCGGGCCCGAGCGCCTCGCCCATGTCGAGGGCGAGCCCCCGCCGGAGCTCGCTGCCGAGGAGCTTGAGCACCGAGTGCTCAGGTGAGGCCGCACCCTTGGCGAACTTGGCGAAGCCCCTGTAGCCGAGGAGCTTGAGGGCCTGGGCCTGGACGTAGGCCCGGGCGATGGTGTCGCGCAGCGCCGGGTCGTCGGCGAGGCGCCGGCCCCCCGGCAAGGGCGCCCGGGCCGTGGCCACGGCCCGCTCCAGGAGCTTCTCGAGGCCCATCGACTCGCTGATCCAGAGCATGCCCCGCTCGTGGGCCAGGGACCCGCCGGCGATGGCCCAGCCGTGGTGGAGCTCGCCCACCAGGTTCTCGACCGGCACCTCCACGTCGGAGAAGAAGACCTCGTTGAAGTCGGCGTGGTCCCGGTCGGTCAGCTCGGCGATGGGCCTGGTCTCGATGCCGGGGCTCTCCATGTCGACGACGAGGACGCTGATGCCGGCGTGCTTGGCCGCCGCTGGGTCGGTGCGGACGAAGCAGAAGCAGTAGTCGGCGTCGTGGGCCCCCGAGGTCCAGACCTTCTGGCCGTTCACGACGAACCGGTCCCCGTGGAGCTCCGCCCGGGTCCGGAGCCCGGCCAGGTCGCTCCCGGCGTTGGGCTCGCTCATGCCGAGGCACCAGCTGATCTCGGCTCGCAGGGTGGGGAGCACGTAGCGCTGCTTCTGCTCCTCGGTCCCGTAGTCGACGATGGAGGGGATGATGATGGAGAGGCCCTGGGGGTTACAGGACCGGGGCACCCCGAGGCGGGCCAGCTCCTCGTGGTACACCATCTGCTGGACGGCGGTGGCGTTGCGCCCCCCGAGCTCCGGTGGCCATCCCGGCACCAGCCAGCCCGAGTCGAAGAGGAGGCGCTGCCAGCGCCGGGCCCACTCGGGGATGTGGGCGGAGGACCGGACCGGCTCGTCCCGCTCCTCGGCCGGGGGGAGGTTGGCCAGGAGGAACGCCCGCAACTCCGACCGGAAGGCCTCGGTCTCCTCGTCGTAGTGGAGGCGCACGCCGGGATCGTAGCTGCCTGACGTCGGTGTCAGGAAACGGCGGGCACCGGCCGGCCGGGGTGAAAGGCCAGGTCGCAGGCGTCGCGGGGCGGGTCGTCAGCCGGTGCCGCGGGTGAGGAGCATGGCCCCGGCGATGGGCCCTCCGCCGTTGGCGACGACGGCCACCTCGGGCTGGCGGGCCAGCTGGCGGTCGCCGGCCTGGCCCCGCAGCTGCAGGCAGGCCTCGTGGAGGAGGCCGAACCCGTGCAGGCGCCCGGCCGACAGCTGGCCGCCGCTCGTGTTGAGGGGCAGGGGCCCGTCGCGGGCGATGCGGGCACCGCCCTCGACGAAGGGGCCGCTCTCGCCCTTGGCGCAGAACCCGAGCTCCTCGAGCCAGACCATGGTGATGATGCTGAAGCCGTCGTAGAGCTGGGCGGTGTCGACGTCGGCCGGCTTCAGGTCGGTGCGCGCCCACATGCTCGCCGCCGCGTCCCTGGCCCCCATGGTCGTCATGTCGTCGAACTGGTCCCAGCTGGGCCGCCCCCGCAGGGCCGTGCCCACGGCGTTCACGTGGCAGGCGGGCGAAGGGGCGTCCGGGGCGTAGTCGACGTGGGAGACGACGACGGCGGTGGCGCCGTCGCAGGGGGCGTCGCAGTCGTAGAGGCACAGCGGGGTGGTGATGGTGCGGGCGGCGAGGTAGTCGTCCATGGTGAGCGGGTCGCGGTAGACGGCGGCCGGGTTGAGCGCGGCGTTGGCCCGGCCGTTCAAGGCGATCCAGCCCAGCTGGTCGCGCCGGAGCCCGAACTCGTGCACCCGTCGCTGGGCCACGAGGGCGAGCCAGTTGGCCGCCGAGGCCGCGCCGTAGGGGAGCATCCACTGGAAGGACCCGCCGAAGCGGGGCATGCCCCTGTCGCTCCCGCTCCCGGCCACGGCGCCGATCCCCAGGCGCCCGCCCGAGCCCTGGGCGGTGGACTCGGTCACGGTGCGGTAGACGAGGACGTGTCGGGCCAGGCCGGCCGCCACCGCCAGGGTGGCGGCGATCACCGGCCGGATCTGGGCCGGTCCCTCCCCGCCCCCGTCGTGCCAGTTGAGCCGCAGTCGGAGGGCGTCGTGGACGTCGGGGGTGCTGGGACCGGCGAAGGGCTCCCCGCCCATGCCCCCGCCGGGATAGGTGGCGAGCCCGTCGATGTCGTCCCGGGTCAGCCCGGCGTCGGCGATGGCCCTCAGGGCCGCCTCGACGGTGAGGTCGAGGGCGCTGCGGCCCAGGCGCCGGCCGATGGCCGACTGGCCGATGCCCGAGACGACGGCCCGGCGTTCGAGGAGCTCGGTCACGGTCCGTCCCGCCCTCAGCCCGCCGCCGGCCGGAAGAGGGGCAGCCAGACGTCCTCCACCTGCTCGAAGACGACCTCGACGGGCATGCCGACGGCGAGGGCCTCCTCGTCGCAGTCGACCACGTTGGTCATGAGCCGGACGTCGTCCTGCTCCTCGATGGTCACGAGGCCCACGACGTAGCGGTCGGAGCCGGGGATCCACTGCTGGTGGTTGACGGTGAACGAGTGGAGCGACCCCCGGCCGCTCACCGCCTCGGGGGTGAGGCCGCCGTCGAGGCAGTAGGGACACCGGGGCGCGGGCGGGTGGACATAGCGACGACAGTCCCCGCAACGCTGGAACCGGAGCTCCCCCTCGGCCCCGGCGGTCCAGAAGAACCGGTTGGTGTCGTCGAGCCTGGGGAGCACCCGGATCGAGGGCCCCCGCCCGAGTGGGCGGAGGTCGGCCTGGGGCTCGGCGGGCACGGGGCCGCATGCTAGCCACGCCGGCCTCCGTGCCTGACACCGTTGTCAGGGAACGGCGGGCCGCCGCTACGCTGCCGCGGCGATGGCCGACGACCGCACCGACGCCCCCGCCGGCCTCGAGGGACGGCGGCTCCTCGTGGTGGGCGCCTCCTCGGGGATCGGCCGGGCCGTCGCCCTGGCCGCGTGTCGCGCCGGGGCGGCCGTGGTGGCCGCCGCCCGCCGGGCCGACCGGCTGGCCGAGGTCGTGAGCGAGGCCATGACCGACGGCGGGGACGCCCATGCCCACACCCGGGACGTGGCCGACCCCGCCGTGGCCAGGCAGCTGCCCGGGGACGCCGCCGCCATCCTCGGGGGGCTCGACGCCGTCGTCTACTCCGCCGGGGTGGCCCCCCTCGCCGCCGTGTCGGCCGCCTCGGCCGATGAGTGGAGGCGCGTCCTCGACACCAACGTCGTCGGCGCCGCCATGGTCGCCGCCGGTGCCCTCGCCCCTCTGCAGGCCGGGGTGACCGCCGACGGCCCCCGGCCGGTCCTTGTCCTCCTGTCCAGTCACACCGTCCCCCGCCCCTGGCCGGGCCTGACCGTCTACGCCGCCAGCAAGGCGGCGCTCGAAGCCATGGCCCGGGGGCTCCGTCGCGAGGAGCCCTGGCTGCGGGTCCTCACCGTGATCGTGGGCAACACCGCCACCGGATTCGCCGACGGCTGGGATCCCGAGGCCATGGGCCCGGCGTTCGAGCGCTGGAGCGCCGAAGGCGACTACGACGGGACCGTCTCGAGCGCCGAGGCGACGGCCGGGGGTGTCCTCGGCGCCCTGGCCGACGAGGGGGGCCCCGACGAGGTCGCCCTCACCTAGCCCCGCCTCGGGCCGACCGCCGGCAGGACCGCCGGCGGCGTCCCTACGGCGTCGCTACGGCGCCGGCGCCACCAGCCCGGCGAGGGTCCGGCGGTCGATCTTCTCCATGGCCGTCCGGGGGAGGCGGTCCACGACGAGGAGGTCCTCGGGGAGCTTGTGGGTGGCGAGGCGGCCCCGGGCGAGGGCCCGGAGCTCCTCGAGGGTGGGCGGCTCCCGGCCGGCGGCGGGGACCACCACCGCCACGCCGATCTCCCCCATCACATCGTCGGGCCTGGGCACGACGGCCACCTGGGAGACGGCGGGATGCTCCTCGAGGACGGCCTCCACCTCCTGGGGGAAGACGTTGTAGCCGCCCCGGACGTACATCTCCTTGGCCCGTCCCGACAGGTGCAGCCGGCCCCGGTCGTCGAGGAAACCGAGGTCGCCGGTGCGGACGGCGCCGTCGGCGGTGAAGGCGGCGGCCGTCGCCCCGGGGTCGCGCCAGTAGCCGGTCATGGTCGCATCCGAGGCCAGGCAGACCTCGCCCACCTGGCCGGCCGCCACCGGTTCGCCCTTGTCGTCCCGGACGGTGAGGGTCACCCCAGCCCGGGCCCGGCCGACGGACTCCTCGGCGTCCCCGTCGGGATCCTCGGGCGCTGTCCCCACCCCCACGCCCGCCTCGGTGCAGGTGTAGCGGACGACGACCGGCGCGCCGATCCGCCGCCTCGCCTCGCGGACGAGGGCCGGCGTCGAGGGACCACCCCCGAGGGCCACCAGGCGGACGCTCGAGAGGTCGGTGGCGTCGAAGCGGTCGTGGGCCAGCATGAGGGCCACCTGCGTGGGGATCCCGCCCAGGGTCGTCACGCCGTGCCGCTCGACGAGCTCGAGGGCCTCGCCGGCGGACCACCGGTCCATGACGATGCTCGTCCCGCCGCCCCGGAGCACCTGGGGGAGCTTGGTCATGGTGCCGAGGTGGGCGAAGGAGGTGGAGGACAGTCCCCGCCCTCCACCGCCCCACCGCATGGCCCCGTCGATCCGGGAGATGGCGTCGAGCTGCCGGCCGCCGAAGACGGCGCCCCTGGGGAGGCCGGTGGTGCCGGAGGTGAAGACGATGGCGACCGGCCGCGCCGGGTCCTCGTCCAGTGGACCGGGGGCGCCGCCCTCGACGCCGAGGGAGAGGACGGCGTGGAGGACCGCCCCCGCTCCGGCGGCGGAGGGGAGGTCGAGTACGACGAGCTCGTCGGCGGCGGTACCCGACTCGATGCCGGTGCCCTCGAGGAGGGCCCGGGTACCGATCACGAGGCTCCCACCCGCCACCTCGGCGCAGGCCCGCCGTTCGGGGGCGGTGAGCCGCTCGTTCACCCCGGCGGTGACGGCGCCGAGCTTGGCCAGCGCCGCGTAGCAGAGGGCGTATGCGGGGCCCGACGGAAGGAGGAGCACCCCGACGTCGCCGGCGGCGATCCCCCGGCGGGCCAGCCCGGCGGCGAGGGCGTCGGACCCGGCGTCGAGCTGGCGGTAGGTGAGGGTGCACCCGTCGGTGGTCCGGTACAGCTCGCTGTCGCCGTGGCGCCGCCCCGCCTCGCGGACGACGGCCGCCAGGCCGGTGTCGGTCACGCCCCGGAGAGGGGGACCGGCGGCAACCGGTAGAGGGCGGCGGCGTTGGCGCCGAGCAGGAGCCGGCGGTCCTCCTCGGACATGGCCGCCGCCGTCTTCCGCAAGGCCTCGACGGCACCGGGGAAGGTGGCGTCGTGATGGGGGTAGTCCGATCCCCATACGACCCGGTCGTGGCCGATGACGGGTGCCAGGACGGGAAGGGTCGACTCGTCGACCTCGAAGCTGATCCAGCACTGCCGGGCGAAGTACTCGCTCGGGGCCAGGCGCATCTCCGGGCAGAAGTCGCCGAAGCTCTCCGCCTGCTCGTCGAGGCGCTCGAGCCAGAAGGGTGCCCAGCCGCCGCCCGATTCGAGGAAGACGACCCGGAGCCCGGGATGGCGGTCGAGGACGCCGAAGGCGATGAGCTGGGCGCAGGCCAGCATCTCCTCGAAGGCGTGGGAGACGGCGTGGAGGACGAGGGGGTTGAAGGGCCGGTCCGCCCCGAGGGTGGGGACGATGACGGAGCTGCCCTCGTGGACGCCCACGGCCATGCCGGTCTCCTCCGCCGCCTCCCAGATCGGCTCGTAGGCGCGGTCGGAGAGGCTGCGGCCACCGCAGGGGTTGGGCCGGACGAAGAGCGCCGGGAAGCCGAGCTCGTCGTGGGCGCGGCGGACCTCGGCGGCGGCTGCCGCCGGGTCCTGCACCGGCACCATGGCGGCGCCGAAGAGCCGTCCGGGGTCGGCCGCGCAGTAGGAGGCGAGCCAGTCGTTGTAGGCCCGGGCGACGGCGACGGCCGCCTCGGCGTCGGTGAGGGCCCAGAAGTAGAGGCCGACGGAGGGGAAGAGCACCGCCTGGTCGATCCCTTCGGCGTCCATGTCGGCGAGGCGGGCCCTGGGGTCGCTGCCGCCGGGCAGGGCCTCCTCCATCGACCGGAAGCCGGCCGGGTCCGAGAAGCGGGCCCCGGGGGTGGCCAGGGTCCCGAGGGGGACGGCGAGGATCTCGGTGTCGCCCACCACGACGTGCTCGTAGCCGGCCCCGTCACGGCGGATCGTGGGGCGGTGCCGGTCGGCGAGGCCCTCCCAGGCGGTGGCCGGCTCGAAGACGTGGCCGTCGGCGTCGACCACGACCGGCCGGGTGGTGCCTGTCGGCGTCACGGCGCCGGGTCCCGCCAGTCGTCGGACGGGGGGAGGGGATGGCGGAAGAGGGCGGCGGCGTTGGCGTAGGCCACCTGCCGGAGCTCGTCCTCGGGGAGCCCCCCGAGGGACTTCTCGATGACCGCCTGGGTGTCGGGCCATGTCGAGTCGGCGTGGGGGTAGTCGCTCTCCAACATGATGTGGTCGACGCCGATCACGTGGCGGAGCGCCATGAGCGACGGGTCGTCGATGGTGCAGAACCAGAAGTTCCGCCGGAGGACCTCGCTCGGCAGGAGATCCCCGCTCCAGGCCCCGCTCTCGGTGCCCGAGGCCGAGTGGGCGAGGACGTAGTCGGCCCGGTCGATGAGCATGGGCACCCAGCCGATCCCGCCTTCGGAGAGGGCGACGGCGAGCTCGGGGATGCGCAGGGCCACGCCCGACCAGAGCCACTCGGCGGCGGCGATGAGGGCGTTCACCGGGAAGAGGGTGGGCAGGAGCTCGAAGGGGGGGCCGGGTGAGGGCAGGGGCGCCCAGGCCGAGGCGCCGGTGTGGAGGCAGACCACGGTGCCGGTCTCGGCGCAGGCGGCGAAGAAGGGGTCCCAGTGGCGGGTGAAGATCGAGGGCAGGCCGAGCTGGGCCGGGAATTCGGGGAAGCTCACCGCCTTGAACCCCCGGGACGCGTTCCGGCGGACCTCCTCGGCGCCGATCTCGACGTCGGCCAGCCAGGGGAGCTGGAGGGGGATGATCCGCTCCGGGTGGCTGCCCGCCCACACCTCGATGTGCCAGTCGTTCCAGGCCCGGAGACTGGCGAGGCCGAGGGCGGGGTCCTGGGAACGGAGGAAGACCGACCCGCAGAAGCCGGCGACGAGGGAGGGGAAGCACAGCGCCGCCCAGACCCCGTTCACGTCCATGTCGGCGACCCGGGCATCGATGTCGAAGCAGCCGGGCCGCATCTCGTCGAACCGGGAGGGGTCCATGCTCCATGACTCCCGCGTCCGCCCCGCCACGGCGTTGAGGCCGACGTTCGGGTAGGTCCGGTCCTCGTAGAGCCAGTACTGGGTCCCGTCGTCGTGCTCGACGATCCGGGGGGCCCGGTCGGCCAGGGCGGCGGGCACCCTTCCCTCGAAGAGGTCCGGCGGCTCGATGAGGTGGTCGTCGACGGAGATGACCGGGACCCTGATGGGCCGCGGGGCCGGGTCCGGCAGGAGGAGCGGGGACGTCACCGCCGCCCGCCCTCCGTCGTCGCCGTGGCGGGCCGGAGGGCGGCGGCGCAGAAGGCCCAGAGCTCCTCGGAGAGCACTGCCGGGTCGTCGTCGATCTGGTGGTACACGAGGGCGTGGAGGTGGGAGATCACGAGATGGAAGACGGTCCGGGCGTCGCGGCGGTGGTCGCCGGGACGGATCTCCCCCCGCACGGCGGCCGCCCCCATCTCGGATTCGAAGAGGGCGAGGAAGGGTTCGAGGACGGCGGTGAGTGCCTCGGGGCGCGACTGGGCGAGCCGGAGGTGCTCGCCGACCAGCGCCGCCGCATAGGGGAGCCGGCCCTTGTCGCCGAGGAACCGGAAGAGGCCGACGACGGCGGTCCGGAGCCGGTCGGTCGGTGGCCGGCGGCGGACGATCCTCGCCAGGGCGTCGGCCCCCCGGCGGGCGTCGTCGGCGAAGAGGGCCACGAGGAGCTCGTCCTTCGAGCCGAAGCACCGGTAGAAGCTCTTGAGCGAGCTCCCCGCCGCGGCCACCACCTGGGTCACGGTGAAGCCCGGGCCTCCCGCCTCCCACACGAGGGCCCGGGCCGCCTCGACGAAGCGGTCCGCCCGGGGGTCGGTGCCCGGCCGCGCACTCGGGCCGGCGTTCTCGGCCCCGTCTCCGTCGTCCCGGCCGCCGACGGCGCCGGACACGGCCTGGAGGCTCATGCCGCCGCAAACTATCATCCCGGAGAACGTCGTTCTCCAGTGACAAGGGGGAAGTACAGCATGGGCGAACCGATGGGGTTGGTGATCGACGGAGCGGTGGTGGCCGGCGGTGGAGGGAGCTACCCGGTGCAGAACCCGGCCCGGCCCGCCGAGGTGGTCCTCGAGGCGCCGGCGGCCTCGCCCGAGCAGCTCGACGCCGCCGTGGCGGCGGCCCGGCGGGCCCAGCCGTCGTGGGCGGCCATGGCCCAAGACGAGCGGTTCGCCCTCGTCCGGAAGGCGGCGGGGGCGGCGGGGGCGGCAGTGGAGACCGGCGACCTGGCGCGGCTTCTCACCCGGGAGCACGGCAAGGTCCTGTGGGAGGCGCAGTTCGACGCCGGGACCATCGGCGGCATGGCCGACGCCTTCGCCCCTCTCGCCGCCGAGGTGCTGGCCGGTCGGGTCATGGAGGGCCGGGGACGGACGACGCGGGTCCTTCCCGAGCCGCACGGCGTGGTGGCCGCCATCCTTCCCTTCAACTGGCCCGTCTCGGTGCTCGGCAACAAGGTCTGGCCGGCGCTGCTCATGGGGAACACCGTCGTGGTGAAGGCACCCCCCACCTGTCCGGGGGCGGTCCTGGCCGTGACGGCGGCGATGGCCGAGGCGCTGCCGGCCGGCGTCGTCAACGCCGTGAACGGTCCCGCACCCGAGCTCGGCCGGTCCCTCGTCGCCCATGGCGGGGTGGACATGGTCTCCTTCACCGGCGGCGTGCCCACGGGCCGGTCCGTCATGGAGGTGGCCGCCGCCGCCCTCACCCCCCTCGTGCTCGAGCTCGGCGGGAACGACCCGGCCGTCATCGCCCCCGACGTCGAGATCGACGAGGCCCTCGCCGACAAGCTCTTCAGCGCCGCCTTCCTCACCACGGGCCAGGTCTGCATGGCGGTGAAGCGGATCTACGCCCCCAGGGAGAAGGTGGGCGACCTCGTCGAGGCCCTCGTCGCCCGGGTGGGACGGGAGGTCGTGGGCGACGGGCTCGCCGGGGAGGTCACCATGGGGCCCCTCCACCGCCAGGCCGACCGGCAGCGGCTCGAGTCGATGCTCGAGGACGCCCGGGCCCGGGGGGCCGTCGTCCACCAGCCGGCCCGGCTCCGGCCCGAGGACGCCGAGGCCGGTGGCCACTTCGTCTCGCCCGCCGTCGTCGAAGGGGCCCCGGAGGAGGCGACCATCGTCGCCGAGGAGCAGTTCGGCCCGGCCGTGCCCGTGCTCGGCTACGAGACCTTGGACGAGGTCGTCCGGCGGGCCAACGACACGAGCTACGGGCTGTGCGCCTCGGTGTGGACCTCGGACCCGGACGTCGCCCGGCGGCTGACCGGGGCCCTCGAGGCCGGGACGGTCTTCGTGAACAACCACGGGACGGTGGCAATGGACCACCGGGCGCCCTTCGGCGGGTGGAAGCAGTCGGGCTTCGGCGCCGAGCTCGGCCCCGAGGGCATGCTCGCCTTCACCCGACCCAAGACCATCCTCGAGTTCCCGGCTGCGGAGGTGCGGTGATGCTCGACCTCGTCGTCCGCGGCGGCACCGTCGTCGACGGGACGGGGGCGCCGGCCCGGCGCGCCGACGTCGGAGTGCGCGACGGCCGTGTCGTCACCGTCGGCGAGGTGGACGAGGGGGGTGCCGAGGAGATCGACGCCGAGGGCCTCATGGTGGCGCCCGGCTTCGTCGACCTCCACACCCACTACGACGCCCAGCTCTTCTGGGACCCCACGGCCAGCCCCTCGCCCCTGCACGGGGTGACCACGGTGATCGGGGGGAACTGCGGGTTCTCCCTGGCACCGGCCGGCCCGGCCCACGCCGACTACATCGCCCGGATGATGGCCCGGGTCGAGGGGATGCCGCTTCAGTCCCTCGAGCACCTCGACTGGAAGTGGAGCTCCTTCGGCGACTGGCTGGGCCGGCTCGACGGGCAGGTCGCCGTGAACGCCGGGTTCCTGGCCGGCCACTCGGCCATCCGCCGGGCCGTGATGGGGGAGGAGGCCGTCGGGGGCGTGGCCACCGACAGCCAGGTCCGGGCCATGGTCGAGCTCCTCGGGGACTGTGCCCGCCAGGGGGCGCTCGGGTTCTCGACGTCCCAGGCCCACACCCACAACGACGGCGACGGCCAGCCCGTGCCGTCCCGGGCGGCGGCCCGGGCCGAGATCGAGGCGCTCTGCTCGGCGCTCTCGGGGCTCCCGGGGACGACCCTCGAGATCATCGTGCCGGGCTGTCTCAACGGGTTCAGCGAGGAGGAGGTGGAGCTGCTCGGCACCCTCTCGCTCCTCGCCGACCGGCCCGCCAACTGGAACGTCCTCGGCGTCTCGGCCGGGAACCCCGAGGGGTGCGAGCGGCAGCTGGCCGCCTCGACGGCGGCGGCCGAGCGGGGCGCCACCGTGGTCGCCCTCACCCTGCCCCACACCATGAAGATCCGGCTCTCCTTCGAGCACGGGGCCATCCTCGACGGGCTCCCCGGCTGGCGGGAGCTCTTCGCCGTGCCGGCCGAGGAACGCCTCGCCCGGCTCCGGGACCCCGCCGAGCGCGGGCGGCTCGCCGCCGGGGCGGCGTCCAAGGAGGCCGGCATCCTGGGGGCGCTCGCCAACTGGAAGTGGCTCCTCGTCGAGGAGACCTTCGCCCCGGAGAACGCCCGCTACGAGGGCAGGAGCATCGGGGAGGCGGCCGAGGCGCAGGGCAAGGAGCCCTTCGACGCCCTCCTCGACATCGTCGTGGCCGACGGCCTTCGCACCGGCCTGCGGCCGCCCATCCCCGAGTCGGAGGCCGACTGGGAGCTGCGGGCCAAGGTCTGGCAGGACCCCCGGACCATCGTGGGGGGGTCCGACGCCGGTGCCCATCTCGACGTCATGTGCGGGGCCATCTACTCCACCTCGATGCTCGGCGACGGGGTCCGCAAGCGGGGGCTTCTCAGCTGGGAGGAGGCGGTCCGCCAGCTCACCGACGTCCCCGCCCGGCTCTACGGGCTCCGGGACAGGGGACGGGTCCGAGAAGGCTGGTGGGCCGACCTCGTCCTCTTCGACCCCGACCGGATCGGCCACGGTCCGGAGCGGACCCGCAACGACCTCCCCGGTGGGGCCAGCCGGCTCTACGCCGAAGCCGAGGGCATCTCCCATGTCGTCGTGAACGGGACCGAGATCGTCCGCGACGGGGCCTTCACCGGTGCCACCCCCGGGTCGGTGCTCCGGTCGGGCGCCGACACCGACACGGTGACGGTCCCCGGCCGGTGACCACCACCCGGGCCGCCGTCTGCCACGAGGTGGGTACGCCCCTCGTCGTCGAGGAGATCGAGCTCGCCACACCGGGGCGCCGGGACGTGGTGGTGCGGATGGCGGCCAGCGGGGTCTGCCACTCGGACCTGTCCGTCCAGAAGGGGTCGATCCCCTTCATGTTCCCCACCGTCCTCGGCCACGAGGGCGCCGGCGTGGTGGAGGCCGTCGGGGACCTCGTGACCCGGGTCGCTCCCGGTGACCACGTGGTGCTCACCTGGATGCCGCCCTGCCGGCGGTGCTTCTGGTGCCTCTCCGGCCAGCCCATGCTGTGCGAGAACGGCCTGGCCGAGGCCCTCGGCGGCGACTACGCCACCGTCGGGGGGCGACCCCTCGTACGGGGACTGGGCACGGCCACCTTCGCCGAGCGGACCCTCGTGCCCGAGGGGGAGGTCGTGAAGGTCGACCCGTCGGTGCCCCTCGAGCTCGCCGCCCTCGTGGGCTGCGCCCTCTCCACCGGCATCGGCGCCGTCTGGCACACCGCCGACGTCCGTCCCGGCACGTCGGTGGCGGTGGTCGGCTGCGGGGGGGTCGGGCTGTCGGTGATCCAGGGGGCCCGGCTCGCCGGGGCGACCCCCATCGTGGCCGTCGACCCGGTGCCGGCCAAGCTCGAGATGGCCAAGCGGTTCGGGGCCACGGCCGTCGTGGACGCCACCGTCGACACCGTGGGCGGGGTCCGGGAGGCGACGGCGGGCCGGGGGGCCGACACGGTGTTCGAGGTGGTGGGGAGGGCCTCGACCATCCGCGACGCCTTCGCCTCGGCCCGACGGGGCGGCACTGTCGTCCTCGTCGGTGCCGGGTCTCCGGCCGAGCAGGTCTCCTTCGGTGCCATGGAGCTCTTCGTGGACGCCAAGACCCTGAAGGGATGCGTCTACGGGTCGACCGATCCCGACCGGGATTTCCCGGTCCTCGTCGACCTCGTCCGCAGCGGTGCCGTCGACGCCTCGGGGCTCGTGAGCAGGCGGATCGGTCTCGGCGAGGTCAACGAGGCCTTTGCCGCCATGGAGGCGGGCACCGTGGCCCGGAGCGTGATCGTGTTCGACGAGGAGGGCGGCTGAGGTGGGCCGAGACCTGGACGTCGTGGACGCCGACGGGCACGTGGTGGAGCCGGTCGAGTTCTTCGGGGAGCTCTTCCAGCGGTTCCCCGACCACGTCACCCTGAGGAGCGACACCAAGCTCGGCGTGTGCATCGAGGGCCGGCCCTATCCCGACTACGAAGGGCCCGGGGCAGGCTGCCCGCCCGAGCACGGTCTGACCGGGGCACCCGGCGTCGACCCCCGGAGCGTCGAAGGGGTCCTCGCCAACGCCGACACCGACGGCATCGACGAGATGGTGCTGTTCCCGAGCTTCGGGCTCTGCGTGCCGACCCTCGAGGACCCGACCCTCGGCGCCGGGCTGGCCCGGATGTACAACGCCTGGGCGGCGGAGTTCTGCGCCAAGAGCCAGGGCAGGCTGCACGCCGCCGCCGTGGTCCCCGTCGAGCACGTCGCCGAGGCCGTCGAGGTCATGACGGAGGCCAAGGAGCTCGAGCTCGTCTGCACGGTGGTCCCGCCGGCGCTGCGGGAGCGGAACCTCGACCACCCCGACCTCGACGCCTTCTACGCCGCCGCCGCCGACCTCGACATGCCCCTCGGGGTCCACGGGGCCCCGGGGATCCACCTGCCCAAGATCGGCGTGGACCGGTTCACCAACTACATCCAGGTCCACTGCATCAGCTTCCCCTTCGACCAGATGTCGGCCATGACCGCCCTCGTGAGCGGGGGCGTCTTCGACCGTCACCCCCGGCTCAAGGTGGCCTTCCTGGAAGCGGGCGCCGGCTGGCTGCCCTGGTTCGTCGAGCGACTCGGGGAGCATTTCGAGTCCCGGGGCGACTGGATCCCGGGGGGCTGGCAGCGGCACCCCGCCGAGTACGTGGCCGCCGGCAACGTGTGGGTGACCTGCGAGCCCGACGAGGGGACCCTGCCCGCCATCGTCGAGGCCTTGGGCGACGGCTGCGTCATGTTCGCGAGCGACTACCCCCACTGGGACGGCGCCTGGCCCAACGCCACGAGCGAGCTCGTCGAGCACGCCTCGGGCCGTCTCGCCGCCGAGTCCCTGGCCAAGATCGCCGGAGGCAACGCCCGGTCCTTCTACGGCCTGTAGGGCATCCGGCCAGGCCGGGCGGCCCGGGCCCCCGGGCCGTGGGAGGACGGCGACGGACGCTCAGCCGGGCGGCCACGGCGGGTCAGCCCCGTGCCGCGTTCGCAGGCGGGGGCGCCCAGGGCGCATCATGAAGGCGTGGCGGACGGCGACCTCCCTTCCGGGCTCGGCCCCCAGGCCCTCGTCCGGTGGTGGGCGGGCCTGCTCCGGGAGCTCTCCTACGCGCCGGTCACGGTGGCCCGGGCCCGGCATCTCCTCGACCGCTCCTCGGGCCTGCCCTCCCAGCTCGAGCGGGTGGCCGACTCGGTGGAACGGACGACGGCGCCGCTCGCCACCTCGCTCGACGACGTCGCCGCCGGCCTGGCCGAGATCAGGGACCGTCTCGAGCATCTCGACCTCGTCATCTCCCATCTCCGCGACACCCTGACCGCGGTCATCGGCGCCGTCCCCGGGGCGCGCCGGGCGCTGGACCGACTCCCCAGGGCGACGGCCCCGGCGAGGGCGACGGCCCCGGCGAGGGCGACGGCCCCGTCGGCGGACCGCTGAGCACGCCGGTGGCCGGCGGCCGAGTGCCCGTGCGCGCCGGGCTCTTCGTGGAGGGCCCCCCGCCGGCTCTCCTGGCCGGTCACTGCCGCGGGTGCGCGAACCATCACTTCCCCCGGCAACCGGTCTGTCCGTACTGCTCGGCTGAGACCGTCGACGAGGTGCTCCTGCGGGGCCCGGGGCGCCTGTGGGTCCACACCGCGGTGACGGCGGCCCCGCCCGGCTACGAGGGGGAGGTCCCCTACGGCTTCGGGGTGGTCGAGCTCCCCGAGGGGCTCCGGGTCGTCGGGCGGCTCACCGAGGCCGAGCCGGCCCGGTTGCGGCCCGGCCAGCCGATGGTCCTGGCGGTCGTCCCGCTGCACGTCGACGACGAGGGGCGGGAGGTCCTCACCTACGCCTTCGCGCCCGGTGACACGGAACCGAGGGACCGGTGAGAGCGGTGGAGGTTGCCGGCATCGGCATCCACCCCTTCGGGCGCCACGGCGACCGGACCGTCACCGACATGGGGGTGACGGCCGTGCGGGGCGCGCTGGCCGAGGCCGGCGTGGGCCGGGGCGGGTTCCAGGCCGCCTTCTGCGGCACCGCCTACGGGGGGGTGGCGACGGGCCACAAGGTGCTCGGCGCCCTCGGCATGACGGGGATGCCGATCGTCGATGTGGAGGCGGGCTGCGCCTCGGGGAGCGCGGCGCTCATGCTGGCCTCCTCGGCCATCGCCGCCGGCCAGTACGACACCGTCGTCGTCCTCGGCGTGGAGAAGATGCCGAAGGGGATCATCCGGTCGTCCTTCTTCGAGCCCTGGCAGGAGGAGGCCGGCCTGGCCGCCACTCCGGCCTACTTCGCCCTGCGGGCGGCCCGGCTCATGGCCACCTCGGGGGTGACGAAGGACCACCTCGCCGCCGTGGTCGTGAAGAACCGCCGGCAGGGGGTGGGCAACCCCGACGCCATGTTCCGGGCCGAGGTCACCGCCGAGGACGTCCTCGGCTCCCGGCTCGTCTGCGAGCCCCTCCACCTCTGGATGCTCTGCAGCCCCAACGAGGGTGCCGCCGCCGTCGTCCTGCGCGCCGCCGGCAGCTCCGGGGCTCGCCCGGGAGCCGGCGCCGGGCCGGCACCGGTGCGGCTCGCCGCCGCCGTGCTGCGGTCGCACCTGCCGGGGGCGGTGCTGAGCGAGTCGACCCCGCTCGCCGGCCTCGTCGACGACAGCGTCGTGCCGCCCACCACCTTGGCCGCCCGGGTCGCCTACGAGATGGCCGGTGTGGGCCCCGAGGACCTCCACGTCGTCGAGTGCCAGGACACCGACGCCGCCAGGGAGCTGCTCAGCTACGAGGAGCTCGGCCTCTGCGCGCCGGGCGCCGCCGCCGACCTGCTCGACTCCGGCGCCACGAGCCTGGGCGGGAGACTTCCCGTCAACCCGAGCGGGGGCCTCCTGTCGAAGGGGGAGCCCCTCGGGGCCTCGGCGCTGGGACAGGTGGTGGAGCTGGTCCGGCAGTTGCGCGGCGAGGCCGGGCCGCGGCAGGTGCCCGGTGCCCGGGTGGCCCTGTCCCACACGGTGGGCCGGGGGGCCAACGCCGGGGTCGTGGTCCTCACCCGCTGAGACCGGCCGGTCGGACCTCCCGGCCCAAGAAGGCGGCGAGCCTGTCCGCCGCCGTCGCCCCCTCGGGCGCCTCCCGGCGGGGGCCGAAGGGCGCCTTTCCCTCCTCGCCCCGGAACTGGTCGGGGATGGCGGCATGCTCGAGGAGCTCCTCGGCGAGCGCCGGGTCGAGGTCGGTCGACTGCCCGGTGGCCTTGGCCAGGTCCCATCCGTGGGCGAACTGGTCGGTGGTGATCATCTGCATGAGGAAGGCCCCGGGCACCTCGGCGAAGGGGAGGGTGAGGATCTTCGCGGCGGCGGCGGGGTCCGAGAAGGCGTCGATGGCGTCGGCAGCGGTGGCGTCGTAGGCGGCGCGGAAGTCGCCCGAGGCGAAGTCCTCCTCGGCGACGTGCCAGTCGCCGGTCCGCAGCACCCCCACGCCGGCGCGGGGGGCCGTCACGGTGTGGTTGACGAGCTGGCGGACGGTCCAGAGACGACACGGCGTGGGGTCGTCGAGGCGGCTCGGGTCGATGCCGGCGAGGACCTTCCGGGTGCTGGCGAAGGAACGGGCGAGGGAATCGGTGGACATGGCCGGAGCTTAGAAGGCCGGTCCGCCGGGGCTCCGGGCGGCGGGGTCGTCGCGCCGGCGCCGGGCCGAGCCGGCGACCTTGGCGGCCCGTCCGGCCAGCGAGGGGTCCCGGAGGAGGTCCGTCACCTCGGCGAAGGCCTCGGTCGGCCCGCCCCAGGCCAGCTCGTCGACGCTCCCGAGGAGGCGCCGGTCGACCCGCAAGGTGGCGAGGTCCCGGAAGAGCAGGGCCAGGTCCCGTTCCCCTGCCAACCGGGTGGCGAGACCGGCGGCGTTGCGGACCTGACGCCGCACGCCGTCGTCCCATTCCGCCACGGTGTCGGGGACGGCGTCGATGGAGCCGTAGTGGGCGAGGACCACCGAGGCCGACCGCTTCCCCCAACCGGCCAGGCCCGGGAACCCGTCGGCGCTGTCGCCGACGAGGGCCAGCCAGTCGGGGATGGAGACGGGGGCGACGCCGAACTTCTCCCACACCCCTGCCTCGTCGAAGACGGTGCCCGACCGCCGGTCGAGCTGGACGATCCGGCTGCCGCGGACGCACTGGGCGAGGTCCTTGTCGGGCGTGCAGATCCGAACCTGGGCCACCCGGTCGTCCTCGGCGGCGACGGCCGCCGCCGAGGCGAGGGCGTCGTCCGCCTCGAGCTCGGTCATGGCCCAGACCCGTACCCCCATGGCCTCGAGGCAGAGCTCGAGGACCGGGAACTGGGCGAGGAGCTCGGGAGGCATCCCCGCGCTCGTCTTGTAGCCGGGCCAGAGGTCGTTGCGGAACGACTCGACGACGTGGTCGGTGGCCACGCCGACGTGGGTGACCCCCTGCTCCACCATGGAGAGCACCGTCGAGAGGACGCCCCGGGTGGCGGCGATCTCGCTCCCGTCGGCGGCCTGGCGCGACGGCTGGCCGAAGTGGTGGCGGAAGAGCTCGTAGGTACCGTCGACGAGGTGGACCTCCACGCCAGAAGCGTGGCACACGGGCCAGCCGGGCCCCGGCCCGAGGACGCCGGCCCGTCGTCAGGCGCCGCAGGCCGCCGCCGGGCCGGGTCGGGCGGTGGCGTTGACCGCCCCGAGGTTCCGTCGCGTGCAGTAGCGGAGCCAACGCTGGCTCGCGTCCGTCAGGCGGTCGCAGACCCAGTCCCAGTGCAAGGAGACGATCTCACCGGTCTCGAGAGGCCCGACGAGCGATGCATCGTCGATCCGGCATCGAGCCGGCTCGGGGCGTGGTGGTCCGAGGCGGAGCCGGGATCCCTCGAAGACGAGGGGACGGGAGGACACCGTCACCCAGTCCCCGGCGACTTCCTCCACACGGCCCCATCGGATCCGGCATCTGTCCAGGACCTCGAGGGGCGCGCCTTCCATGCCGGCCCTGAGGAGGCCCAGCCAGGGATAGACGCCGAAGACGTGGAAGTTGTGCTGGGGGATCGCGCCCGCCGGCACGGCCTCGGCGAGGGCACCGAACCGTCCGCCTGCCCTGCGGCGGAAGCGGGCGTCGAGCGAGGCGTGGAGGTCGGCAGGGCGAACGTGACCAAGCAGGGCGTTGCCGACCCAGTAGGCCTCGACCACGGCGCGGTCGAGCGGGTCGGCGAGTCCGTTGCTGGCGGCGATCAACTGCAGGTATGGCCAGGCCCCCTCGAATTGGGCGGCCAGATGGCGCAGCTCGCGGCGGTCCCCGCCCTCGCCGGCGGTGCCGAGCAGGGCGGCGGGATCGGCAGGCCCGCAGTACCCGAGGGCGTTGGGCGGATAGGCGTAGCGGGCGAACAACAGGGGACCGGCTGCGTCAGCATGGAAGAGCGCTTCCTCTCGTCCCGGTTGTGCCGGCTGTCCGGCCGCCGGGCCGGGTCTCCTCATCGGCGCCACACCCTGGTGGTGACCGCCACCGGCCGCCGGCCGGTCATGGCGAGGAGCAGAGCCAGCCCCACGGCCACGAGGGCCAATCCGGCCACCTGTCCGCTGACCCGGGTGGTGCCGGCGAAGTCCTGGAGGAGGGCGGTGACGAGGACGCTCCCCACGAGCACGGAGCTGACGTCGAGCGCCCTGGCCCGGGCGAGGGCGGTCATCCAGGTGGCCACATAGGCGGCGAGGAGCGCGCCTGTGCCGAGCGCCCACCACATCTGGCTGGCGTCGATGGAGGTGAGCAGATGCATCTTCCCGGTCGCCGCCAGGTAGACGAGGAGCGTCACGGCGCCGATCCCCATCCGGGCCAGCGAGACGGGGGCGGGGCCGAGGCCCGGCAGGAGTCGCTTTGCCACGACCACCTCGACAGCCCACAGGCCGGTGGCGGCCAGGACGAGCATCTGCCCCGACCCGGCGTCGAGCCGGCCCACGCCGTGGGACAGAGCCACCTGGCCGAGGACCAGGAGCACGATCGCCGCCCCGTTCCACCACCGGAGCCGCTCACCGAGGAAGGGCAGGGCGAGGACGGCCACCCAGACGATCAGGCTGTCGTGCCAGAAGGCGGCCGGTGTCGCCGTGGTCCGGGCCAGGCCGACGAAGAAGAGGACGAAGGCGAGCCCCCCACCGACCACGCCCACGTAGGCCAGCCCGACGGCCCGACCCCACGCCGACCGGCGCGACGAGGGGGGAGGGGACGACGAGCCACCGACGTCGGTCCAGGCCCGGACACGGCCACGGCCCGGCCACCAGGTCGTCGAGACGGCGAGGAGGGCGAGGAGAAGGAAGGCGACGATGTTCTTGGCCGTCGTGTAGACGGCGGGCGAGGTGATGGCGTGCACCCCGTAGCTGTTGGCGAACACCGACACACCGCTCACCACGGCGGTCCCCGCCGCCAGCACCACACCCGAGTCGGGCCGCGGGCCCGCCGGCGGCACGGCGTGTGCCGCCGGCTCGTCCGGTACGGACTTCGATCTCATGGTCCCTCCCCCTGTGGTCCGGCGCCGTGGCGCGTCGCTCCTGTGAAGGCTCGGATCTCAGCCGCCACAGCTTCGGCCTCGGCCTTGTCGGCGCGGTCGATGGCGTAGCCGCTGTGTACGACGAGCCAGTCCCCTGGCCGGGGTTGGGGGCCGTCGAGCGCGAGTAGTGACACGCGGTGGCGGACCCCGTCGGTGTCGGCCACTTCGACGGCCCCGGCGATCGGTGCCCTCAGGACGCGATGCAGCCTGCTCATGCACATGGCCGGGCCTCCGCCACGATTTCGAGCACCCGTCGGGCCGCTTCGGGCACGGCGGCTCGGACGGCCAGGCTCATCTCGGTCCCCGACGCGAAGTCCGACCCCACGATGCCGACGAGCACCACCCGGCCCGGGGCTCGCCCGACGGCGCGGGCCAGACGCAGGACGCCGGGCACGGCGATGCCATGCGAGCTCGTGACGCTGCCGGCGCCGGTGTCGCCCCCGGCCGAGGGTGAGTCGCCGGCCAGGGCCTCGACCACCACGGTGCCGGCCGGGAGCTCGGCGCGGACGGCGTCGACGACCACCACCAGGTCACTGTCGTCCCATCGGCCCAGGAGGTCGAGGGGGTCGACGACCGGCCCCACGTCGACGAGGGAGGGATCCGCGGCGACGACTCGGGCCGCCACGGCGATGCCGGCCCCGTCGTCGCGGCGGTAGCTGTTGCCGATCCCGGCCAACGCCACGTGCGGTCCCCGGCCGCCGTCGTCGGTCATCGACCCTCCACGTGCACGTCGAGGAAGTGGGCGGAGCAGGAGATGCAGGGGTCGTGGTTGCGGACCGCCTGCTCGCATCGCTGGCGCAGGTCGTCGTCGGACAGCTCGAGGGCGCCCTGGGCGGCCCTGCCGATGTCGGCTTCGATGGTGAGCTGATTCTGGGCCGTGGGGGGGACGATCCGTGCCCGCAGGATGGTGCCCTCGTCGTCGAGCTCGTACTGCTGGAGGAGCAGCCCTCGGGGCGCTTCGGTCGCTCCCGTCCCGACCGCGGCGCGGGGCTCCACGGCCGCCGCCGGCGGGTCGGGCGGCTCGTAGGCTTCGACCAGACCGAGGGCTTCCTCGCAGGCCGCCACCAGCTCCACGGCCCGCACCTCGATGCTCCGGAACGGGTTCGTGCAGCGCTCGCCGAGGCCGGCCGCAGTCGCCGCCTCCGCCGCAAGCGGGGGGAGGATCCCCCGGTTCAGGGCGTAGCGGGCCAGCGGCCCGGTCAGGTAGGGCCGGCGGCCGTCGAGCCGGGCCTGGAGGGCGGTCGACCTGGCCACGTGCTCCTCGACGATCCGCTCGGCGAGGCCGGCGGCGTTGAGCTCCTCTCCCTCCGAGGTGGCCGGTCGACCCTCCTCGATGGGGTAGCGATCCGGATGCCGCAAGGCCAGAAGGAGATAGTCCGACTCCACCTCGGGGAAGTCGAAGCCCGCCACCCACGTCAGCGTCGCCAGGGCGTCGTCCCGGGCCCGCCGCAGGGGCTCGGCGAGCGCGTCGACGGCGGCCCGGTCCGGTGCTCGGTAGAAGCCGCCGAGCCGCACGTTCACGGGGTGGATCGCCCTGCCCCCCACCGTCTCCATGATCAGGTTGCCGGTCCGCTTGAGCGCCAAGCCACGCTCCACGCTGGCCCGGTCCCGCTCGGCCAGTGCAACGGCGTCGGGACAGCCGAGGAAGTCGGGGGCGTGGAGCAGATAGACGTGCAGCGCGTGGCTCTGGATCCACTCGCCGCAGTAGAGGAGGCGGCGCAGGCGCCACACGCGCTCGTCCACGCGCACCCCCAGGGCGTCCTCCATCGCCGCGCAAGCCGACATCTGATAGGCGACCGGGCAGATCCCGCAGACGCGCG
>JAGWNV010000217.1 GCA_028872975.1 Acidobacteriota bacterium | reverse complement strand
CCGGAAGACGGCGCGGTTGGCCTCCCAGTAGTCGAGGAACCCCCCGACCACGGCCCGGGCCGTGGCCCATCCCCCTTCGTCGGACCAGTCGCCCTCGACCAGCCCGGCGAGCTCGCCGGCGCCCTCGGCCAGCTCCTCGGCCAGGACGAGGATGGCCTGCTCGACGTTCTCGAAGTACTGGTAGAAGGTCGCCGGCGACGTCCCCGCCTGGCGGGCGATGTCGATCACCTTGATCGACCGCCAGGGGGTGCCCTCGAGGAGCTCGGCGGTGCAGGCGAGGAGGCGCTGGCGGGTGGCCTGACCCCGCCGTCCGGGCACCCGGCCGTCGGTGGCGGGCTGGAGACGTTCCTCGCCGGCCATCACCGCCACGCTACCGGCGCAGCTGACGGGCCGTCAGGAACTCCGGGGCCCGGCGGGGAGGGTTCGGTAGGGTGACGGGCCGTGCAAGACGTCGCCGCCGTCCGCGGCCTGACGCGCGCCCAGGAGGCGCGCCGGCAGCGAGTGGTCGACGCCGCCATGGAGCTGGCCCTCGAGGGCGGCTACGACGCCGTGCAGATGCGGGACGTGGCGGCCCGGGCGCATGTGGCCATGGGCACCGTCTACCGGTACTTCTCCTCGAAGGACCACCTCCTCGCCGCCGCCCTCGTCCACTGGGTGGAGCAACTCGACAGCCGCCTGGCCCAGCTCCCGCCGCGCGGCGCCCGGGCCTCGGAGCGGGTTCTCGACGTCCTCGAGCGGGCCCTGCGGGCCATGGGGCGCCAGCCCAAGCTGGTCGCCGCCGTCTTCGTCTCCCTCGCCTCCCCCGACCCGGCCGCCATCGAGTGCCAGCAGCAGATGAACGCCGTCATGGACGGGATCATCATCCGGGCCATGGGCCGTCCCGAGCCCCCCGACCACCTCGACCGGACGAGGATCCTCGGCCACGTCTGGTACTCCTCGATGGTCGGCTGGGTGAACGGCTGGAGCGACATGACCCGGGTCCGGGACGAGCTGGCCACCGCCGTGCGGCTCCTGCTCCCCGACGACCTGGTCCCGGTGTCGTCGTCCTCCGACGGGCAGGCGGGCAGGCGCCCCTGAGGCCAGGGCCGGCGCCTGCGCCGGTGGGGGTGTTGCGGCCCACGGCGGCCGCATGGTCGAATGCGCGGAGTCGACCGACCGGGGAGGTCACGATGCGGGCAGCGGTGTTCCAAGGGAGCAACGGCGAGATCGCCGAGTACTTCGACGACCTGGAGATCACCGATCCCGGTCCGGGCGAGGTGAAGGTCAAGATCCACGCCGCGGGGGTCTGCCACTCCGACCTCTCGGCCATGAACGGGACGCTCCCGCAGCCCGCCCCCTGCGTGCTCGGCCACGAGGGGGCCGGTGAGATCGTGGCCGTGGGCCAGGGGGTCACGACAGTGACCGCCGGGGACCACGTCATCGTCGCCTGGAACCCCGCCTGCGGGACCTGCTCGAACTGCCGGCGGGGCCAGCCCCATCTGTGCGTGACCATCTTCATGCAGGGCATGGGGACCGCCCACTTCTCCCGCCAGGGGTCGCCGGTGTTCGGGTTCGCCGGCAACGGCACCTTCGCCGAGGAGATGGTGGTGTCCGAGCACGGCGTGGTGAAGATCCCCGACGACGTCCCCTACGACGTCGCCGCCCTGGTCGGCTGCGGCGTGACCACCGGCGTGGGGGCGGCGCTCAACACGGCCAAGGTCGAGCCCGGGTCGAACGTCGTCGTCTACGGCCTCGGGGGCGTGGGGATCGCCGCCGTCCAGGGGGCCCGCATCGCCGGGGCGGCCGAGATCGTGGCCGTCGACACGGTGGAGTCGAAGCTCAAGGACGCCCTGCGCTTCGGGGCCACCCGGGGGGTGAAGCCCGACGAGGTCGACAAGACCAACATGGAGCTCAACCAGGGTGAGGGCTTCGACTACTCCTTCGAGTGCATCGGGTTGCCCCAGACCATCCGGGCCGCCTACGACGCCGTCCGCCGAGGGGGCACCGCCGTCATCGTCGGCGCCGGCCGGGCCGAGGCGATGATCGAGTTCAACGCCTTCGAGCTGTTCTTCATGGAGAAGCGGCTCCTCGGGTCCTACTACGGCTCGGCCGACGTCCGCCGGGACTTCCTGCGGTTCATCAACCTGTGGAAGGCGGGCCGGCTCGACCTCGAGGGCATGATCTCGTCCCGCCTCGACATCTCCCAGGCCCAGGAGGCCTTCGACGCCATGAAGAAGGGCGAGGTCATCCGCCAGATCCTGACCTTCGGCTCTCCCGCCTGACGCCCTCCCCGACCCAGGATGGGGTCGTGGCGAGCATCGAGGTCCAGGGACTGACCAAGCGCTTCGGCGACGTCCTCGCCGTCGACGACCTGAGTTTCACCGCCCACGAGGGCACGGTGACGGGGTTCCTCGGCCCCAACGGGGCCGGCAAGACGACGACCCTGCGGATCGTGCTCGGGCTGGTCCGTCCCAGCTCGGGCCGGGCCCTCGTGAACGGCCGGCCCTACGACGAGCTTCCCGACGCCATGCGGGTGGTGGGGGCCGTGCTCGAGTCCTCGGGGTTCCACCCGGCCCGGACCGCCCGGGACCATCTCCGGTCGATCGCCATGGTGGACGGGATCCCCGTCCGCCGTGTGGACGAGGTGCTCGAGACCGTCGGGCTGGCGGCCGACGCCCGGCGGCGGGTGGGGGGGTACTCGATGGGGATGCGCCAGCGCCTCGAGCTGGCCCGAGCCCTGCTCGGCGACCCGGAGGTGCTCATCCTCGACGAGCCGGCCAACGGCCTCGATCCCCAGGGGATCGCCTGGCTCCGGGGGTTCCTCCGGTGGTACGCCTCGCTCGGGCGGGTGGTGCTCATCTCCTCGCACCTCCTGGCCGAGGCCGCCCAGACGGTGGACGAGGTCATCGTGGTCAACCACGGGCGCATGGCGGGCGCCGGCTCCCTGACCGAGCTCCGGGCCCGCCAGGGCGGGAGCGTGCGGGTCCGGGCCCTCGACCCCGACCGGCTGGCGGGCCTCCTGGCCGACGCCGGCTTCGCCGTCAGGCGACAGGGCGAGGAGGTGGTGGAGGCGACCGGCACCACGGCCGAGTCGGTGGGCCGGCTCATGGCCGAGCATGGGGTCGTCGTCCTCGAGATGACCACCGAGGGGGAATCGCTCGAGGAGCTCTTCTTCGAGATGACCGCCGGCCGCGCCCCCGACGGCCTCGTGCGGGCCGGTCCGAACGGTGCGGCGGGCGCCAAGGCGGAAGTGGGGACGGCGTGATCCGGTTGGTCAGGGCCGAGGTGTTCAAGCTGCGCACGGTCTGGTCCACCTGGCTCATGCTCGGCATCACCGCCCTGCTCGTCATCTTCGTGACCGGCCTGACCGCCTCGGTCTCGCCCGATCGGAGGGCGGTGACCAGCTTCCCGGCCCGAGGCAGCGCCGCCTGGCTCGACATCGTGTTCTCGGGGATGACCGTCGCCGTCTATCTCGCCATCGTCCTCGGCGCCGTGATGATCACCGGGGAGCACCGCCACAAGACGATCACCCCCACCTTCCTCGCCGAGCCGCGCCGGGGACGGACGGTGGCCGCCAAGCTCGTGGTCGCCCTGGGCGGCGGTCTGGTGGTGGCGGTGGTGGCGGGCTTCGTCGCCCTCGGGGTGGGCCTCGTGCTCGTCGGGGTCGGCGTGGCTCCGCTCGGGGCGGTGCTCACCGAGTACCGGCACGTCTGGCCCGGCGTGGCGGCGGCCTGCGTCCTCTACGGCGCCTACGGCGTGGGTCTCGGGGCCCTGCTCAAGAACCAGGTCGTCACCATCGTCGTGGCCCTCGTCGCCATCGCCATCGTCGAGCCCATCATCGGGCTGGTGGCGCCAGCGGCGGCCCGGTGGCTGCCGGGGTCGGCCGCCCAGGCGCTCGAATCGCTGGCGGCCAACGCCCGGTCGCACGCCGCCTTCGGCGGGAGCGGTGGGGTCCACCTGGTCGTCTGGTGGGTCGGCGCACTCCTGCTCGTCGGCTACGGGGTGGTCCTGGCCGCGCTGGGTTCCCTCACGACCCTGCGGGCCGATGTCACCTGAGTCCCGGCCGCCCGCGGACCACGCCGGGGCGGCGGCGGTGGTGGGGCGGCTCGTGCGCGCCGTGCCCGACTTCCCCCGCGACGGGGTGGTCTTCAAGGACATCACCCCGGTCCTCGCCGATCCCGCCGCCTTCGCGGCGGCGGTCGGATGGCTGGCCGGGGTGTTCGCCGAGCCCTTCGACAAGGTGGTGGCCATCGAGGCCCGGGGGTTCATCCTGGGGGCGCCGGTGGCCTACGAGCGCCGGGCCGGTCTGGTGCCCGTCCGCAAGGTCGGGAAGCTCCCGGCCGCCACCATGACCCAGGGCTACACCCTCGAGTACGGAGAGGCGACCCTCGAGATCCACGCCGACGCCCTGGTCCCCGCCGACCGGGTCCTCGTCATAGACGACGTGGTGGCCACCGGCGGCACGGCCCTCGCCACCGTGGAGCTGGTGCGGCGGTCGGGGGCCGAGGTGGTCGGGATCGCCGCCCTCCTCGAGGTGGGCGGGCTCGGGGGCCGGGCCCTCCTCGCCGACCACGACCTGCGGCTCCTCCTCCCCGCCTCCTGACGCCCGCCGCACGGTGGGGCTTTGCACCTGAAACCCCAGGCTGCACCACAAAGCCGCCACCTGCACCGAAAGGCTCTCGGGCCTACCTTGACCGGCCATGGAGAACATGGTCGTCCTGCTGGTCGGAGTCTCGGTCTTTCTCA
>JAGWNV010000216.1 GCA_028872975.1 Acidobacteriota bacterium | reverse complement strand
CCATCTGCAGCTCGTTCTCGAAGTCCGACACGGCCCGGAGCCCCTTCACG
The DNA here is from genome assembly GCA_028872975.1 of Acidobacteriota bacterium. Taxonomy (GTDB): domain Bacteria; phylum Actinomycetota; class Acidimicrobiia; order Acidimicrobiales; family UBA8190; genus UBA8190. The sequence continues at coordinate 4,714 of JAGWNV010000216.1, read as the reverse complement.
ATGGCCGACGCCCCCACGTCGCGGGCCACCTCGACGACCAGGGTGGACACCGAGACGATCCGGGTGTTGCGCAGGTGCTCGACGGCCTCCCGGAGCATCTCCTCCCGCTCGACCAGGCTGAAGAGCGGCTCCGCCTTCTGCGGGTTGCGCAGCACCGCCACCACCACTTCGTCGAACAGCCCGGCGGCCCGCTCGACCACTTCGAGGTGGCCGTTGTGGAACGGGTCGAAGGACCCGGGCACCAGGGCGACGGTCACGGCGTGCCTTTCTGTCGGGGGAATGCTCGGCATCTGTGGCGGCCTGCGCTGCCTGTGTCGGATGGGCGTGTCTGTCAGGAGGAGCTCGGGGACTCGACGCCGGCGGCCACGCCCCGAGGGCGTCGGACCACCGTCACGAGCGTACCGCCGTAGCGCTTTCGCCTCACCACCTCCCAACCGGGCGGCGGGTCGGGCTCACGGGAGGACTCGAGCACCGCCAGGGCGGCCGGCAGGGGGCCGAGGAGCGCCTCCCAGGCCTCGAAGTCGTAGGGCGGGTCGCAGAAGGCGAGGTCGAAGGGGCCCGGGGGCGTGCCCCTGGGGGCGGCCACCCATCCGAGGGCATCGGCCCGCACCACCCGGGCACGGCCCTCGAGTCCGAGGGCGGCGAGGTTGGACCGGATGGCGGCGAGCGCGTCGGGACGGCGCTCGACGAACACCGCCCTGGCCGCCCCCCGCGACAGCGCCTCGATCCCGAGGGCACCGCTGCCGGCGAAGAGGTCGACCACCGCCGCCCCCTCGAGGTCGGTCAGGCTCCCGAGGACGTCGAAGACGGCCTCCCGGACCCGATCACCGGTGGGCCGGGTGGCCGACCCGGCCGGCGCCCGCAGGGGCCGGCCCCGACAGGACCCGGCGATCACCCGCACGGCGCCCGGCCCGACACCACGGCAGCGTACCGAGCCGGCCCGGCACCGCCGCGTCAGCTCTTGGCGAGGAAGGCCGCCTCCTCCTCGCCGACGAACAGCTCCACCTCGTCGGCCAGGTCCGAGGCGGCCTCGAGGGCCGGGTCCCCGGCCAGGAGCTCCTCGGCCACCTTCCGGGCCGCCTCCACGAGGGGCCGGTCCCCCCGGCGCAGCGAGGCGAGCTTCAGGTCGCTGCGGCCCTTCTGGCGGGCCCCGAGGATCGTGCCCTCGCCGCGCAGCTCGAGGTCGACCTCGGCGAGCTCGAAGCCGTCGGTGGACTGCTCCAGGGCCTCGAGCCGGCGCACGGCGTCGGGGGCGTCGGCGGTGGAGAGCAGATAGCACCACGAGGGCAGCGGGGACCGACCCACCCGGCCCCGCAGTTGGTGGAGCTGGGCGATGCCGAAGCGCTGGGCGTCCTCGACGACCATCACCGACGCCTCGGGCACGTCGACCCCGACCTCGATGACGGTGGTGGCCACGAGGACCTCGAGGGCGCCCGCCCGGAAGCCGTCCATCACCTGCTCCTTGTCGGCCGACTTCATCTGCCCGTGGAGGAGCCCGACCCGCAGTCCTTCGAGGGGCCCCGCCGCCAGGCGCTGCTCCTCGGCGGTGGCCGAGGCGGCCTGGACGCGCTCGGAGCCCTCGACGAGGGGACAGACCACATAGGCACGGTGCCCGGCGGCCACCTCGTCGCGCACCCGCTGCCAGACGGCCGCCTCCTGGCGGGGATGGCGGGCCCACGACGTCGTGACCGGCGTCCGTCCCGGCGGCATCTCGTCGAGCTCGGTGACGTCGAGGTCACCGAAGACGACCATGGCGGCCGTGCGGGGGATGGGCGTGGCCGTCATGACGAGCAGGTCGGGGTCCGAGCCCCCGCTCTGGCGGCCCTTGGCGTGCAGGGCGGCCCGTTGCTCCACCCCGAACCGGTGCTGCTCGTCGATGACGACCACCCCGAGGCTCTTGAACTGGACGTCCTCGGTCAGAAGCGCATGGGTCCCCACCACGAGGTCGATCTCCCCGGCGTCGAGCTCCCGGCGGAGACGGCCGCGGTCGGCGGCGCCGACGCGGTTGGTGAGGAGGGCGAGCCCGAGCGGCCGGCGTCCCCCCAGGCGGCCGGGGTCGGGGACCTCGAGGTCGGCCAGCAGCCGGCGGACCGAGAGGAAGTGCTGCTCGGCGAGGACCTCGGTGGGCGCCATGAGGGCGCCCTGATGGCCACCCTGGACGGCGGTGAGGAGGGCGGCGAGGGCCACCACGGTCTTCCCCGACCCGACGTCGCCCTGCAGGAGCCGGTGCATGGGCAGGGGCCCGGCGAGGTCCGCCTTGATGCGGTCGACGGCGCGGCGCTGGGCCGGGGTGGGGGCGAAGGGCAGCCCGGCGAGGAAGGCATCGACGAGGGCCCGGTCCGGCGGTGGGTCGACGAGGTGACGGATGGCCCGGGCCTGGGACTCGATCTCGATCCGCCTGCGGACCACCTGGAGCTGGAGTCGGAGCAGCTCGTCGAAGGCGAGCCGGCGCCGGGCCTGGTCCCGCTCGTGGAAGTTCCCCGGCGCGTGGATGGCCCGGAAGGCGGTGGTCCTGTCGACGAGCCCGAGGCGGTCCCGGACCTCGCCGGGCAGGGGGTCGGCGAAGGTCCCGGCGCGCTCGAGGGCCTCTTCGACCCAGGACCCGAACTCCCAGCCGGCGATGCCGGCGCGCTCGGAGGTGGGGTAGATCGGCACGAGCCGTCCCGTCCGGTTCCCGACCAGGTCGACGATGGGGTTCGTCATTCGCCGCCGGCCCCGGTAGAGGTCGAGCTTGCCGAAGAAGAGGGCTTCGGTCCCCACCGGCAGCTGCTTGGTGCGCCAGGCCTGGTTGAAGAAGGTGATCCGGAGGGCTCCGGTGCCGTCGTCGACGTCGAGCTCCACGAGGGACCGGCCCTGGCGCGTCCGGCGCCCGTGGGCGGCCCGGACGGTGGCGAGCACCACCGCCTCCTCCCCCGGCGCCAGGTCGGCCAGCGCCGCCTGACGGGTCCGGTCGACGTAGCGGCGGGGGTAGTGGGTGAGCAGGTCCAGGACCGTCTCGATCTCGAGCGCGGCGAGGGCCTGGGCGCGCTTGTCGCCGACCAGACGGAGCTCGGAGACCGGCACCCCGGCCAGTCGGCGCAGGGACCGGCCGGTGCCGGTCACCCGGTCGACACGAGCCGACAGCCCGTCGGCCAGGCAGCGTTCATCGTTCTCCCGGGTCCGATCCGAGGGTGGGCCGACGTTACCGGGAGTCCGGGGTGCGCCAGGCGCTGCGATCCTGCCGGGCCCTCGGAGGGGCCCGGGGACGTCAGTGGACGGACGAGGAGGTCACCGTGGAGCCGAGGGTCATGTTGTCGACCCACACGTCGAAGCCGGAGGTCGCCACCCAGCCCGAGTCGTTGACGATGAAGGCGTCGACGATGGTGGCGGCGCCGTGGCAGGCGACGGCCGCGCTCCAGGTGATCTGGTAGGTCCCGCAGCTCTCCCCCGTGCCGTTCACGTTGTCGACGGCACCGGTGAGGGCGTCGAGGTGCACCCAGGTCCCGGCCGTGACGGTGCCGGCCGCGTAGAGCTGGACGTTCCCGTTGTCACTGAGCAGGAGCACGAGACGGGGCGAGCCGCCGTCGCCGCTCGACCACCCGGGGGTCTGAACGGCGAGGTCGTATTTCAGGGCCGTGACCCGGCTGAGGGGGAGCCCGGTGACGCCCGGAAGGGTCATCCCGGCATAGCTGCAGCCGGTGTAGCCGTTCGAGGCACACGTCGTGTAGGGCGAGTTCAGGTCGAGGACGACATGATCGGCGTCGGTCGGGACCAGGGGGTCGTTCCCCGTCACCCAGGCCGACGAACCGGTGTAGGCCGAGAAGAGGGTCGGTCCGAGCGAGATCCTCCCGCCCGTGATCATGGCCCTCACCAGCCGCCCGGCACCCACTACCGGGTCACAGACCGCCGAGTACTGGCCGGGGGTCAGGCCCAAGGTGAGCGAGATCGTCGAATTCGCACCGTTGTCGTAGCCGGCGAAGGACGTCCCGTTGTTGGTGGCCGATCCGTTGCTGCCGGGAATCGACACGGTCACGTCGGTACCCGCCATGTTCCAGTTCTCGCCTGTCGTGGCCAGCCGGGTCGGGCTCACCACATACCCGCGGCTCCTCCACCTGCCGACACCGGTCCCCGGCAGCGACCCACTCGGCGGCATGGCGGTGGGACAGGAATTGGCGGTGTCGTTCGTGGTGGCCGGGACGGGCATCGTGATGCGGAAGAACCGGCTCTGGACCGACTTCAGGTTGGACCCGTCACCGGGAGTGCAGCCGGTCACCTTGAGGCCGAACCGGACGACCTCGGCGTTCGAGGTCCCGCCCCTGGTGAGCGGAGGTGTGAACTTGACCTTGCCCGACACGACGGTGCACGTGATGCTGCCCTTGGCGACGGCGTGCGGGCGGGCCGACGCCGCGCCCGACACCCCCGTGACCAAGGCCGCAGGCACCGTCAGGACCAGCGCGACGCGGCTCCACTTCGCCATCGTGTCCTCCCATCACCGCTGCCCGCGATCAGCCGGCGCGGGCTGTGGCCTCAGCCTTCCGCAACAGGTGTTGGCGCGGCCATGGTCAATTTGGACGAGAGGCGACAAGAACTGTTGCATCGGTGGCGGTGCGAGCGGGGCAGGGGGGGCAGTTGTCAACCACTGTTGAACCCTGAGGGCCCGACGGCCGGTGGCGCCGGCTGCGACCGGGGCGGGTCACTCGATGGAGATGAGATAGGGGTACAGCGGTTGGCCGCC
>JAGWNV010000215.1 GCA_028872975.1 Acidobacteriota bacterium | reverse complement strand
CGACGGCGCAGGCACCGCGATGTCCGCCGCCGGAGGCCCGCACGGCCCGGGCCGACCGGCCGGCGTCGACGCTCAGGGCCAGGAGCACCTCGTGCCCCCGGGCCCCGCCGGCCTCGGTGTCGAGCAGGGCCCGGTAGGAGCGGGCCGCGGCACTGGATGCGTCGAGGACGGAGGCGGCGGCGAAGTGGTGTCGCACGGCGGTCCCATCGTCTGGGAGACAGCGCGCCACCCACTGGAGCCTGTGCAGCGCGCCGCCCTGGCGGGCCAGGGAGGCGAGGACCGTGGACCAAGCCGCCACCCGGCCCTCCTGCTCGGCGGTGCCGGCCAGGACGAAGCCAGGGGCCCAGGCACGCAGGACGGCCGTGTACCGGCGACGGGAGGGGTCGTGGACCACGGCGGCCTCGGTGGTCCCGTCGTCGAGTCGCAGCAGCTGCACGCCGGTGAAGGGCGACGACCCTGACACCCTGGCGCGCCGGCGGCGGGTGGCGTGGCGCACGGCGTCGGGTGCCCACTCCTCGGCGGTGCGCCCGGCCAGGGGCCAGGTGGCCACCGCCACCGCCGCCGTCACGACGACGAGGGCCCCCACCGCGCCGGCCGGCGACGGATGGCCGCGCATGAGGACCACGGCGACGAGGAGCCCGGCGGCGACGACGCCGATCTGCCCGCCCCGCCACCCGGCGACGAGCCCGCGGCGCTCGAGGGGCCCGAAGCGGTACCGGACGGCCTCACGATCGTCGGTCACCGGTGTCCTCCTGCGGCCCGACCTGTCCGGCCGGCTCGACCCGTCCGGCCGGCTCGGCCCACCTGCGACGGGCCTCATCGGCCAGCCGCTCCCAGCCGCCCGGCTCCCCCCTGAGGACGGGGATCGAGCTGCCGGTGCCGGCGGCACCCTCCCCGGCCGTCGAAGCGGCGCCGGCCATCGACGCCTGGGCGCCGACCCCGCCGAGCATGCCGGCCGACCCCGCCATGGAGAGCGCCACGTTCCGTCCCGTGGCCAGGGGCGCCTTGGCGGTGGCCTGGAGGCGGTGGCGGGCGGCCTCGAGGTGCAGCACGGCGCCCGCCTCGACGGCCGGCACGAGGCGGAGGAGGACGAAGGGTGCGGCGGTGGCCAGGAGCAACAGGGCGATCCCGGTCACGACGGCGGCGAAGTCACCGCCCGCGCCCCCGCCCGCCGAGCCGGTGACACCGCCCGCCAGGGCGCCGGCGGCGAGGGAGAGTACGGCGGCGATCACGAGCTTCGAGAGGACGAGGGCGGCGATGGTGTCGGCCAGCCGGCGGCACCAGTGCGACACCGCCGGCCACACCAGGCCGGCCAGGGCGAGGGGGAGGAAGAGGGTGGCGGCCGCCACCGCGGCGTCGCGCACGACGAGCTCGAGCCACAGGACCATCGCCCCCACGGCGACGAACAGCGCCCCGACGAAGACGACGAAGGGAGGGACGCTCGACGCGGCAGAGGCGGCGGTGAGGGCGGTGGCGATGGGCGCCAGCAACGACCTCGTATCGGCGCCGCCGGCGGCGAGCACCTGGGCGGAGAGCTGGTCGGTCACGGCCAGCCCCATGCGCACGAGCTCAACCACCACACCGGTGAGGAGCAGGGCCAAGGGGAGCTTCACGAGGAAGCTGCGCACCAGCATCGAGGCGTCCTGGCGGTAGACGGCGAGGATCACGCCGCAGCAGGCCAAGGGCAGCACGACGGCGGCGGCCAGCCCGGCCATCACCTGCTCGTGGCCGGTGAACCAGGCACCGCCGAGGTCGAGGGTGGTGGTGGCGTTCATGGCCGCCCCCACGCGGCCGAGCAGCCAGACGGCGCCGTCGGCGACCCAGGTGCCGGCCTGTCCGAACACGGCCCCGGCGGCGCCTCCGAGGATGGAACCGACGACACCCATGTCAGTGCACGCCCTGGCCGGCGTGGAAGAAGAAGTTGACGAGGGCGGGCGCGGCGCCCACGAGGAGGGCGCCGAGCGCCGAGACGAGCACGGTCCGGCGCCCGACGAACGACTGCTGGTAGTTCTGGGCGTGGGAGCCGAGCGCCCACAGCCCGGCGCCGACGACGAGGCCGACGAGGGTGGCGACGAGGGCCCAGCCCCCGAGACCGTCGGTCAGGTGCTGGAGGACGGTCCCCCCGGGCAGGTTGCCCGTGTCGGGCGAGAGCGTCACATCGGCGAGCAGCGGCGCCACCACGGTCGACCTCCTGGTCCTGTCCCGGCGGTCCGCCGGTGTGGGTGCGCAGGGTATCCGGCGTTTCAGACCTTCTCAAGCTGTTTCATGTATTTCCTGTCAGCCTGGCGGGGGGCGTCTCCCCTTCCTCCGGTCCCCGGTCACGGCTGTCATGCTGTTGCCGATGCTGGCCGTCACCCGCATATCGGAGAACGTGGCGGTCTTCGGTATCGCCGCCGCCGCCGGTGTGGGGATCGTCGGGATCGTGGTGGCCGCCCTTCTGGGCCGGAGGGCGGGCCGGCACTCCCTCGAGCAACGCCTTTCGGCCCTGGCCTCCCGGCTGGGGGTGGACGCCCCCGAGGGGGAGGCGGCCGGGGTCGAGCCGGCCCTCCACCACCTCGAGCTCGTCACCGACCGGGCCGCCGAGGCCGTGGCCGAGTCCTCCGCCGACGCCATCCGCCTCCGCCGGGCCCTCGACAACCTCCCCCAGGGGGTCATCGTGTGCGACGAGAACGGCGAGGTGGTCTTCAGAAACGCCCGGGCCGTCGGCCTCATGGGGGGCCGCCACGGGGACGCCCTGGCCGCCCAGGCCGTGGTCGACCTCCTGGCCGATGCCTGGCAGCAGGGGACCGCCGAACGCACCTTGGACCTCTATGGGCCGCCCCGGCGGACGCTGGCGGTGAGGACCCAGCTCCTCGACGACGGCCGGCGGACCCTGGGCGTCATCGCCGTCATCGACGACGTCTCAGAGCGGCGGCGCCTCGAGGAGATCCGCCGGGACTTCGTCGCCAACGTGAGCCACGAGCTCAAGACCCCCATGGGGGCCCTCGGGCTCCTGGCCGAGACGCTCGTGACCGAGACAGACCCGACGGTGGCCCAGCGGCTCGCCAGCCGGATCCACACCGAGGCCTTCCGGGTGAGCCGGATCATCGACGACCTGCTCGACCTGTCGCGCATCGAGGCCGAGGAGGCCCCGCCGCGCGAGCCGGTCCCGGTCAACCTCGTGATGGCCGAAGCCGTGGAGCGGGTGCGGGCCGCCGCCGAGCAGCGCGACGTGAAGCTGGCCCTCGAGGAGCCCGACCCGCCCATCGTGGTCATGGGCGACCGCCGCCAGCTCGTCTCGGCCCTCTACAACCTCCTCGAGAACGCCGTGAAGTTCTCCTACGACGACGGCGCCGTGCGCATCGCCGCCGCCGCCGGCGAGGGCGAGGGTGAGGTGGTCCTCGAGGTCGAGGACCACGGGGTGGGGATCCCGGCGCGGGACCTCGAGCGCATCTTCGAGCGTTTCTACCGGGTCGACCAGGGCCGCAGCCGCACCACCGGCGGCACCGGGCTGGGGCTCTCCATCGTCCGCCACGTGGCCGCCAACCACCAGGGGCGGGTCGAGGTCGACTCGCGCGAGGGCGAGGGGTCGACGTTCCGCCTCATCCTGCCCACCCATCCGGAGGAGGGCTGACCGTGGCCGACGCCCCCCGGGGCTCGGGCGGCACCGCCGAGGCCGGCGTCGTGCCCGACACCGTCAAGGTCCTCGTCGCCGAGGACGAGGAGTCCTTCGTCGACGCCCTCGTGGTGGGCCTCGGCCGGGAGGGCTTCGACGTCACGGTGGCGACCGACGGCCGCCAGGCGCTGGCCCTCTTCGACGAGGTGCGGCCCGACCTCATCCTCCTCGACCTCATGCTGCCCAAGGTCTCGGGCATCGACGTGTGCCGGGCCATCCGGGCCCGGTCCTCGGTGCCGATCATCATGGTGACGGCCAAGGGCACCGAGATCGACACCGTGGTCGGCCTCGAGGTGGGCGCCGACGACTACGTGGCCAAGCCCTACCGGCTGCGCGAGCTCGTGGCCCGCATGCGGGCGGTCCTCCGCCGCACCCGCTCGGAGCGGCCCGAGGAGCAGGGGAGTGCCGGCGGCGGCGACCGGTCGGTCATCGAGGTCGGCGACGTCCGGGTCGACGCCGACCGCCATCGGGTGTTCGTGCGGGGCGAGGAGGTGGCTCTCCGTCGCAAGGAGTTCGAGCTGCTCCTCCTCCTCATCGAGAACGCCGGCCGGGTCCTCACACGCGACACCCTCATCGACCGGGTGTGGGGCAGCGACTACGTCGGCGACACGAAGACCCTCGACGTGCACGTGAAGCGCCTGCGCAACCACCTCGAGCCCGACCCCTCCTCGCCGACGATCATCACCACGGTGCGGGGGGTCGGCTACCGCTTCGAGGTCTCGGGCGGCCGGTGACGAGCCGCCGGTGACCCACCAGCGGGCCGACGACGAGCGCGTCGAGACCCTGCTGGCGCGCCTCCGCCGCAGCGGGGGACGGGTCACGAGCGCCCGACGCTCGCTGCTGGTGGCGCTGCTCGAGGCCGAGGGCCACCATCTCACCGCCCAGGACCTGGCCGAGGCCGTGCAGCGGGCCGCCCCCGACGTCCACCTCTCCACCGTGTACCGCGCCCTCGAGTCGCTCGAGGAGAAGGGCATCGTGGCCCACACCCATCTCGGCCACGGGCGGGCCGTGTACCACCTGGCCGACGAGCCCCATCAGCACCTCGTCTGCGAGCGCTGCCAGGCGGTCGTCGAAGTGCCCGACGACGTCTTCGCCGAGCTCGCCACCACCCTCGAGGGCGCCTACGGCTTC
>JAGWNV010000214.1 GCA_028872975.1 Acidobacteriota bacterium | reverse complement strand
GAGACGCGGAGGGACCCCACGGCGAATTGCAGGGCCATGGCGCAGTCGGGGACCAGGGGGCTCGTGGCGAGGTCGGCGCGGACGACGGCACGTCCGGCCACGGTGAGGACGAGGAGGTCGCCGGGCTCCACCACGACCGAGGCGGGGATGCTCCTGCCGGCGGCCTCGACGAGGATCTCGCCCTGGCCCGGGATCGTGACCGGGAGGCCGGCGGCGGCCGAGAGGTCGGCGGCGGTCACCGTCACGGTGGCCGTGGCGGAGTCGATGGCCTGCACCCGGACCTGGCGGTGGGAGAAGAGGGCGCCTCTGTCCACGTGGACCCCGCGGAGGTCGACGTCGATCTCGTGCGCCCGGAGGGGGCCGGCCGATACCTCGGTGAGCCGGACCCGGACATCGGGGACGTCGCCGCCTCCGAGGAGGTGCGAGAGGAACGGAAAGCCGCCGATGGTCGCCGACGCGCTCTCGGCGTCCGTCGCCGACTTGGCCCGGGAGGCCACGTCGTCCTGGGCCACCGTCCGGGCCCCGACGTCGAGGCCGACGAGGACCACCACCACGACGAGCACGAGGACCAAGAGCACGCGCACCGCCCGCCGTGACACCGCCGCACCCTACCGGCTGCCCTCCTCGTCGCCCGCATCGCCGGCTGCGCGGACGGCGGGCTTCAGGAGGGCGTCAGCAAACACCTCCTACAGTGCCGTCGTGATCGGGACCTCCCGTTCCAGCCGCACGCGTCCCGGCGGGCGCCCCGAGGCCAACTCCCGGCTCACCGCCTCGACCGCTGCGGTCCTGCTCGTCCTGCTCGCCGCCGAGGGCGTCACCATCCTCAGTGTCCGGCCGCTTCTCGGTTGGCACGTCGCCCTCGGGATGCTCCTCGTGCCCCCGGTTCTGCTCAAGATGGGGACCACCGGCTACCGCTTCGCCCGCTACTACCTGCGCAGCCCCGCCTACGTCGACCGGGGACCGCCCCACGCCCTGCTCCGCCTCCTCGGGCCCTTCGTGGTGGCGACCACGGTGGCGGTCTTCGGCAGCGGCATCGCCCTGCTCCTGGCCGGGCCCTCGTTGCGGTCCCCTTTGCTCCTGCTCCACAAGGCGAGCTTCGTGCTGTGGTTCGGGGCCACGACGATCCACGTCCTCGGGCACCTGGCCGACACCGGCCGACTGGCGCCGGCCGACTGGGTGCGGCGCCGCCGCTCAGAGGTTCCCGGCGCCGGGCTTCGCCAGTGGGTGCTCGTGGCGAGCGTCGCGGCGGGGATCCCCCTCGCCTTCGTGCTCCTCTCCCGGGTGGGGCCCTGGCTCGCCGCCACCGCGCACCTCAACCACTGACGGCCGGGCCCGGTGCCAGAGCACCTCGAAGCGCGCCCCACCGAGAAGGGCGTCGCCGACCTCCCAGCGGCCGCCCGTCGACCGGACCACCGAGTCGGCGATGGCCAGGCCGAGCCCGGTGCCCTCGGGATCCTGTGACATGCGGTGGAACCGGTCGAACAGCCGGGCCCGGTCCTCGGGGGCGATGCCCGGCCCGCTGTCCTCGACGGCGAGGCTGACCCGGCCGGCGCCGGCGCCGACGACGACCCGCACCGACCCCCCTTCGGGGGTGTAGCGGCAGGCGTTGTCGACGAGGACGCCCACAAGGCGGTCGACCCAGTCGGCGGGGGCGAGGACCCAGGGGGCCTCCTCCCCCCGGTGCTCCACGGCCATGGCGAGCCCCTGCGCCGAGGCCACGGGACGGAACCGCTCGGCGCTGGTCTCCGCCACGGTGCCCACGTCGACGGGCTCCCCCGCCGGCGGGGGTGGGGTGGAGTCGAACCGGGCCAGCCACAGGAGGTCCTCCACGATCCGCCGGAGCCGCTCTCCCTCCCGCCCCACCCGTTCGAGGGCCTGGCGGTACTCCTCGCCCGGCCGGGGTCGGGCCAGGGCCAGGTCCACCTCAGCTTCGATCACGCTCAGGGGGGTCCGAAGCTCGTGGGAGGCGTCGGCGGTGAACTCGAGTTGGCGCCGTCTGGCCTGCTCGACCGGTGCCGAGGCCTTGGCGCCGATGAGGAAGCTGCCGAAGAACATGACGACGAGGACGAGCGGGCCGGCCACGGCCTCCCCGGCGAGGAGGAGGTCGCGCACGTGCTGCTCGTCGGCGAGGCTGACCCCGGCCACGAGCCAGCCCCCCTCGAAGGCGACGGCCTGGAGCCGGAAGGGGCTCGAGCCCAAGGTGGCCGTGGTGCGCGCCCCTGAGTGCGACCACGCCGAGCCCCCGAGGGCGGGCGCCCCGAAGTCGGCGGAGACCACCTTGCCCGTCGAGGAGACCCGCCAGAGGAACACCGGTGCGGCGTCGACGTCGGTGTCGCCCCGGTCCGGCAGACCGCCTGCGACCGGGAGAGTGGCGGGCGCCGGTGCCTCCCGGGGATGGTGGGCGACGTCCTGGAGCCGGTCCGTCAGCCGGGTGTCGGCCTGGGAGACGAGCCGGTGGACGACGACGAGGTCGAAGACGCCCACGACGACGAGGTAGAGCACGGCCAGGAGGCCGGTGGCCAACCCGGCCACGCGCACGGCGTGCGCCGTGGAGCCTCTCGTTCCTCCCGGGCGCGACGAGCGGGGCGTCACGTCGCCACAATCCGGTAGCCGACGCCCCGGACCGTCTCGATGCGCACGGCGGCGGTGGCCAGCTTGGCCCGCAGGCGGGCCATGTGGACCTCGATGGTGTTGGACCCCACGGCGTCGGCCTCCTGGTCCCAGACCTGGACTGCGATGCTCCGCCGGTCGACCACGGCGGGGCTGCGCCGCAGGAGGAGCTCGAGGAGGGCCATCTCGGTGGCGGTGAGTGCCGGAGTCTCGGCGCCGGCTCGCACCTCGCGGGTGGCGGGGTCGTAGGCGAGGTCGCCGAGGACGAGGGTGGGGGCCGCCAGCGCCGCCGGCCGTCGCTGCAGGGCGCGGATGCGGGCCAGGAGCTCACCGAGGTCGAAGGGCTTCACCAGGTAGTCGTCGGCGCCTTCGTCGAGCCCCGCCACCCTGTCGGCCGGCGTGTCGCGGGCCGTGAGCATGAGCACGGGGACGGTGGCTCCCCGCCGGCGCAGCTCGCGGACGACCTCGAGTCCCGTGACCTTCGGCATCCGCCAATCCAGGACGGCGACCTCGTAGTCGTAGGTGCGGAGGAAGGCGAGGGCCTCCTCGCCGTCGGGCACGGCGTCCACCACGTAGCCGCTCTCCCGAAGTCCCCGCTCGAGCACCGAGCGGAGCCCGGGATCGTCCTCGGCGACCAACAACCTCACTACACCGGTCTAGCGCCCCCACCTGACGGAGGGCTGACGCCGGCGGGCGGACGGCGGTGGCGGGGCACCGGCGCCTACACTGGCGGCGGCCCCCTGCCCACGAGCGCAGGCGAGTTCACGAAGCTGCAAGGTGACCGTGGACACCATTGACATCGGCAGTCCGGCCGGCACGCCGCCGGGCTTCGCCGAAGCCCCCGTGGGCAATAGAAGGGTGGACCGCGCCGACCCGTGACCCTCTCCGCTCCCCCCAGACCAGGCTCGCCTCACGTGAAGCCCGGCCCGCCGCGCCTCGGGCCGGTGGGCGCCTGGGCGCGCCGCCACAAGCGCTGGAGCGTGGTGATCGCCCTGGTCCTCCTCCTCACCCCGGTGTGGGTGTCGCTCGGCTCGGCGCTCACCGACCCGGGGCTTGGCACGAGCCTCCCGGCACGCGGCGCCGAATGGGCCCGGGAGCACGGTGGGGGCTGGCTGGTGTCGCGCATCGAGAACCTCTGGTACACCCATCACGCCCCGCCCGTGGGCGGGAGGCCCGCCCGGGGGGACATCCCCGTCCACCGCGCCGCGACCTCCCCGGGCACGACCCCGAGCACGACCATCGCCCATTCGCCGGCGCCGCCCCCCATCGCCCCGGTGGCCTCGCCGGCGGTGGCCGGCGAGGGCCAGTGGCAGCCGGCCGGACGGCTCGTGGGCGGCCTGCCCGCCGTCTACGAGACCTTCGTCCGCCCCGACAGCGTCCACACGAGCGTGGTGACGGGCGTGGCCTGGATGGACACGAAGATCCTCTCGGCCCGGCTCTACTCGGGGAGCACCATCCCCGGCGGGGGCCCCTGGCAGGACACCGCACCCGTCTCGCCCTCGGCCGCCCAGAGCCTGGTGGCCGCCTTCAACTCCGGCTTCCTCATGCACAACGCCCAGGGCGGCTACTACACCGAGGGCAAGACCGTCTTCCCCCTGCGCGCCGGAGCCGCCTCGCTCGTGATCAAGAAGGACGGCTCGGTGACCGTCGGCCAGTGGGGCCGGGACGTGTCGATGGCCCCCGACGTCGTCTCGGTGCGCCAGAACCTCGACCTCCTCGTCGACGGCGGCAAGCCGGCCCCGGGGCTGAATGCGGCCGACACCACCCAGTGGGGCTTCACCCTCGGCAACAAGGTGTACGTGTGGCGCTCGGGCGTGGGCCAGACCGCCGACGGGTCCCTCGTCTACGTGGCCGGCCCCAACCTCAACATCACCGACCTGGCCCAGGTCCTCGTCCGAGCCGGGGCGGTCCGGGCGATGGAGCTCGACATCAACACCGACTGGGTCAACCTGGCCACCTTCTCCCCGGCACCGGGGACGGCGGCGTCGGCGGCCAACGGCACCGACCTTCTGCCCAACATGGCCGGCTCGCCGGTGCGCTACTTCTCGTCCTGGTGGTCCCGCGACTTCGTGACGATGTCGGCGCGGCCGAGTTCCCCGGCGGGCGCGCCCTCGGCCGGAGCCCCGCACGCCCGGGCGATGACGTCGAGGATCTCGCCGCCCACGAGTTCGTCGCGGTCGAGCAGCGCGTCCCGG
>JAGWNV010000213.1 GCA_028872975.1 Acidobacteriota bacterium | reverse complement strand
CTGCACCCGCGCCTGGACGACCGGGGCAGGAGGGCTGGTAGGATCGTGTCCCAGCGACGCGGGGTGGAGCAGTCTGGTAGCTCGTCGGGCTCATAACCCGAAGGTCGGAGGTTCAAATCCTCCCCCCGCCACCGAGAGGCGTTCACGAAGGTGGCGCCGGAGCGTGTGAGAGAGCCCCGGATCCCCGAGAGGGACCGGGGCTCTCGTCTTTCTTGGGAACCTCTCCCGAGCGATGGTGGGCCGCCAGAACCGACGGCTGCGGGTTCTACCGCGGTCCGAACCAGGCGGTGAGGGCGTCGGGCAGCGACTGCTCGGAGCCTTCTTCGACCCAGGCGACGTGGCCGTCGGGACGGACCAGCACGGCCCCGGGCGCGGTGACCTCGCCCAGCGCCGGAAGGGCCCAGCCCCCCTCGCAGGCCGCCTCCACGAGACGGACACGACCGGCCCACGGCCCCAGGTCGAACCTTCCCCGCGCCCCGAGGTTCAAGAGGACCGGCCGGGCCTCGTGGAGGAAGCTGTACATCCGCCGGGCCCCGTCCTCCGTGTCGAGATCGACGTCGGGCATGCGCCGCCCGAGCAAGGGATGGCCCGGACCGAGGTCGTAGTGGACGTCCAGTCCCGACACCCTGGCCGCCATGCGGCGACGCGGTTCGTCCATGCCGAGCAGCTCGGTCACCACGGTGCGGAGCGCGTCCATGCGCGCGTCGGAGCGGTTGAGGGCCGTCTGGGCCATGGTGCTCTGCAGGACGCCGGCGGCGACGGGGTGACGCTCGGCGTGGTAGGTGTCGAGGAGGCCTTCGGCGCAGTGCCCCTCGATCACCTCGGCCAGCTTCCAGCCGAGGTTGACGGCATCCTGGACGCCCAGGTTGAGGCCCTGGCCGCTGACCGGGTAGTGGATGTGGGCGGCGTCGCCGGCCAGGAGCACCCTGCCCGCCCGGTAGGAGGCCGCCTGGCGGGCCATGTCCGTGAACCGGGACACGAAGGTGGGGCTGTGGGCACCGAAGTCCGTCCCCCACACGGAGCGAAGCGCCGCGCGCAGGTCCTCGAGCGTCGGCTCGTCGCTCTGCCCCTCGAAGCGCTCGGTGACCACCACCGCCACCCGGGTCCCGTCGTCGAGTCGTCGCATGGCTTGGGTGCCGTTGGCATCACGGCGGATGCCGGCCTGCGGCTCCTCGCGCATCTCGACCTCGGCGATGAGGGAATTGACCGACGGGTCCCAGCCCGGGAAGTCGATGCCGGCCGCCCTGCGGACCACGCTCCGCCCCCCGTCGCAGCCTGCCAGGTACCGCGCCCGGAGGGTGCGGCCGTCGGACAGCGCCACCTCGACGCCGGCGTCGTCCTGGGCGAAGCCCGTCACCTCGCAGGTCCGGTACGCCCGCACCCCGAGCTCGCCGACCCACTCGGCCAGGATGGGCTCGAACTCGTTCTGCGGAAGGGCGAGCCCGTAGGGGTGTCGGGTCGGGAAGTCACCGATGTCCAATGGGATCATCGAGAAGGCCTGCACCTGCACGGGCCGTCCCGCCGCCAGGAACCGATCGGCGATGCCGCGCTGGTCGAGGACCTCGATGGTGCGGGCGTGGAGGCCGAGCGCTCGAGGACGGTCGAGCTCCTGGCCGGCACGGCGCTCGACGACGGCGACGTCGATCCCCGCCAGTGCCAGCTCGCCGGCCAGCATGAGCCCGGTTGGTCCCGCACCGACCACGACCACGGCGTGATCCGTCACGTGGGCATCGTCAGCACGTTTCTTCGTTTGCGGCAAGACCCACCTGGCGCGGTACCCTGGGAGCAGGCGGGCGAAAGTCGAGCCGGCGGCGCCGGTCCTCTCAGGATGCCGTCGTGTGGTTGATCATCCACCGGATGCCGTAGCGGTCCAGGGTCACGCCCCAGTAGGCGCCCCAGGGCATGTCGGCCATGGGCGACCCCTCCGAGCCTCCTTCGGACAGCGCACCGTAGAGCCGGTCGGCCTCCTCCTTGTCGTCGACGTCGAGACAGAGGGTCGTGTTGTTGCCGACGCGGGTCTCGTGTCCCATGGACCGGAGCATGTCGGTGGCCATGAGGAGGTGGCCGGCGAGGATGGGGAGCTCGGCGTGCATGACGAGGTCCTTCTCGTCGGCGGGCACGGCTCCGGGGCCCATGGCGGGCACGTCGGAGTAGCGGCTCAGCACGGTGATCTCAGTGCCGAAGGTCTTGGCGTAGAAGGTGAACGCCTCCTCGGTCTGGCCCTGGAAGTTGAGGTACGTGTTGACACGCGTCACGGCTCGCTCCTTCGTCTGGGCGCTCGTGGCGCCCCCTCGTCGGTCTACCGGTGCAGACGCAGGCGTGGTCGGGAATTCATCGCGTTCCTGCGCAGCCGTCGTGGAAGGGTCGGCGCGGCCTTCAGGAGGCGTCGGCGGGCACCCGGTACCGGACGCGGCGCATGACCGCCGCCGACCCTTCGGTCCGGAGCCCGAGCCGGCGGGCCTCGGCCAGGCTCAGCATGCCCGAGAGGACGCCCACAACGGTGGGGGCGTCGCCCTCGAGGACGAGGTCCGGTGACGGGGCGGTCCCGAGGCGCGTGGTGACCTCGCCGCCGGCCACCTCGATGAGGGCCGGCTGGTCGCCGGTGCGGACCTCGATGGTGACCGGCGGGCCCTCCGGCTCGCCGTCGCGCAGGAACTCCGACACGGGGAAGGCCAGCCAGTGGCTCCGGAACACCTCCTCGCCGGTGGGCTCGGGCATGAACCTCGCCCCCCACCGCCCGAGCGCCGCGAGGACGGGCTGGAGGTCCCGGCCGGCGTCGGTCAGGTGGTAGAGGGTGGTGGCCACCGGGGGAGGGGCCGACTCCCTGCGTACGAGCCCGCCGTCCTCGAGCTCCTTGAGCCGGGCACCGAGCAGGTTGGTGGCGATCCCCGGCAGGCCGTGCTGAAGATCGGTGTACCGGGAGCCCCCCCGGAGCAGGAGCTCGCGGACGATGAGGAGCGTCCAGCGGTCGCCCACCACGTCGAGGGCCTTGGCCACGGCGCAGTACTGGTTGTAGGACCGCACCCGCCCAGCATAGCCCCGTAGTTCTGGAGTTTCAATAGTAATCACTTGACTTTCTCAAGTGATGGGCGGTAGAACGCCTCCATGCACTCGAAGCCCCTGATCCTCGTCTCGCTGCTCCTGGCGTCCTTCGCCATCAACCTGGACACGACCATCGTGAACGTGGCCCTGCCCAGCCTGGTCCGGGAGCTGCACGCCACCACCACCGAGCTCCAGTGGGTCGTCGACGCCTACAACCTCGTCTTCGCCGCCCTGCTCCTCACGGCCGGGAGCCTCTCGGACCGGCTGGGCCGCAAGGGGATGCTGATGGCGGGTCTCGCCGTCTTCGGGCTCGCCAGCCTGGCCGGGGCAGCCACCACCACGCCCTCGGCCCTCATCGCCGCCCGGGCGGTGATGGGGCTCGGGGCGGCCATGATCTTCCCGGCCACCCTGTCGACCATCGCCAACGTCTTCACCGAGCGCCGGGAGCGGGCCCTGTCCATCGGCCTGTGGGGTGCGAGCGCCGGGGTGGCCATCGCCATCGGGCCCATCGTGGGCGGGTTCCTCCTCGAGCATTTCACCTGGACGAGCATCTTCGTCTTCATGGCCCCGGTGGCGGCGCTGTCCGCCGTGCTGGTGGGCCTCAGCGTCCCTCGCTCCGACGACCCCGCCGGGGCGCGCGTGGACCTGCCCGGATTCGCCATCTCCACCGCGGCGATGGGGGCCCTCGTCTTCACAATCATCGACGGGCCCGACGCCGGCTGGTCGAGCGCCCGGAGCGTGGCCGGCTTCGCTGCCGCCGCCGTCCTGTTCGGCCTCTTCGTGGCATGGGAGCGCCGGACCGACGCCCCCATGCTCGAGGTGGGCCTGTTCCGGAACATGCGCTTCACGGCTGCCAGCGGGTCGGTGACGATCGCCTTCTTCACCCTGTTCGGATTCGTCTTCCTCATGACCCAGTACTTCCAGTTCATCCAGGGCTTCAGCCCGCTCTCCACCGGCGTCCACCTCCTGCCCGTGGCCATCTCGGTGGGCGTGAGCTCCGTCGTGGGCACCCGGCTGGCGGTGCGGGCCGGGACCAAGCTGGTGGTGACGATCGGCCTGCTCGCCATCACCGCCTTCTATCTCTGGGTGGCCACCGTGATCACGGCGCAGACGACCTACGCCGTGATCGCCCTCCAGATGGTCGTCTACGGCGTGGGCATGGGGCTCACCTCGGCCCCGGCCACGGAATCGATCATGGGTGCGGTGCAGGTCCACAAGGCCGGGGTGGGCTCGGCGGTGAACGACTCGACCAGGCTGCTCGGCGGCACCCTGGGCGTGGCCGTGATCGGCAGCGTCTACGCCTCGCTCTACGGGTCCAGGCTCACCGCCGGCCTCCCGCACCGACTCCCGTCGGGGCTCTCCGCCGCCGCCCACCAGTCGGTCGGCGCCGCCATCGCCGTCTCGAACCGCCTCTCGGCGGCCGGTCTCCACCAGGCCGGCGCCGCCGTCCACCGGGCCGCCTTCGACGCCTTCCTGCACGGCATCAGCGTGGGCTGTCTCGTGGCCGGCGCCGCCGCCGTGGTCGGCGCCCTCGTGGCCGTGGCCTTCCTCCCCGCCCAGCCGCCCTCGGCCTCGGTGGCCGCTCCGGCGCCCGTGGGCCGTCGCCGGCCGCCGGTCGCCGCCGGCGCAGCGGGGCCGGCCCTCGAGCCGGTGCCGGTCGGGGCCGACGGGTGAGCCGGCGATCAGGCTTCCGGGAGCGCCGCGAAGTCCCGCTTGGCCTGGCGGTACCAGCCCATGCCCTTGATGGGGTTCCGCCACCGGCCCCTCA
>JAGWNV010000212.1 GCA_028872975.1 Acidobacteriota bacterium | reverse complement strand
TGGAGCCGCAGGTTCACCAGCCGCAGGCTCATCACGCAGACCATCGCCGCAAAGACGATCGTGAAGGCAACCATGTCGCTACTCCCTTCGTCGGAGTCCCCCCCTGGGACATGACGCCAGGAGAACGAGGCACTAATAGTGGTCTGGTGGCCACTCTGTGTTCATTGTTCTTCCGTTGTGTCAGAAGGGCCCGGGTGCGGCCCGGGAGACGGTCCCCCCGGGGGCGCCCAGCCGCGGCGCCAAGACGTCGGGCAGCAGGGGGAGCCGCACCGTCCGAGCCCGGACGCGTGGGCGCCGGCCCCGGTGCCCCGAGATCGGGCGCCGGAACCGGCGCGTTGCAGCTGGGATCAGGCGGCCTTCGTCGTCGCCCGCGGAGTAGCCCGGTGCGCAGGCGCCGTCCGTGTGGCCTTCGGCACCGACCGTGCCGCCGTCCGAGTCAGCTCCATCATGCTGTGGACGAACTTGCGCTGCGCCACCATGACTTCCTCTCCGAAGTCGAAGGCGCTCTTCACAAGCTCGCGCACGAAGGGCATCTCGACCGGCATGGCATCGCCGACTGCCTTGGCCCACTTCCGACCGGCGTCGAGGACGGTGTCCTCGAGCTGGTGGACGAGGTCGAAGACCTCCTTCTCCATGTCGGTGCCATGGGCCGTCGCCATCACGTCTCACCTCCTCCTGGCTGATTCACATCCCAACGCCTCCAGCGTGGGCCGCGCCCGGAAGGGTCAATAGGGCCGAACGGCCCTCCCCCGCTCGGTGGGAGCCGACCCTCCCCCACCCCACCGCCGCATCATCCGCTGGTACCAGACCGGCACCACGGCCCGGGCCACGACGGCCACGAGCGGTACCGACGAGGCGTTGATGTCGACCCGACGCCCGCCCATGCGCTCGAGGAGGAGCGCGGCGATCTCCGCCTCGCTGCGCCGCAGCGGCGTGGGCGGCAGCCTCCCCCCGTCCTCGGTCCCCGACAGGCCCATGGCGGTGGGCACCCAGGCGGGGTATAGGACGTGCACCCGGACCCCCCGGCCGGCGACCTCGTGGGCCACGCTCTCGCTGAAGGCCGCCACCGCCGCCTTCGACGCCGCGTAGGCCCCGTGCCCGGGCTCGGGGGCCCGGGCGGCGTCCGAGCCGACGTTCACGACGACGCCCGACCGACGGGCCAGCATGCCGGGAAGCACGCTCAGGGTGCCGGCCACGGCGCCGAGGTAGTTGACCTCGGCCATCCGCCGGTAGACGTCAGAGGGCCACGCCTCCACGGGGCTGAGCTCCTCGATGCCGGCGTTGTTCACGAGGAGGTCGATCCGGCCGTGGCGGGCCTCCACCGCGGCCAGCGCCTCCCGGTAGCCCTCGGTGTCGGCGACGTCGACCACGGCGGTGCCGCTCGCCGGGGACCGCCGCCGGAGGACCTCCTCGACCTCGGCGAGCAGCTCGGCCCGCCGGGCCAGCCCCGTCACCACCGCGCCCCGGTCGGCGAGCTCGACGGCGAGCCGGCGCCCGATCCCCGACGAGGCCCCGGTCACCACGGCGACCTGCCCGTCGAACCGTCGGGCCGCCCCCCTCGTCCGACGCCCCCGCCTCGTCGCGGCCACGCGCCGATGATAGGGACCGGCGCAGGCCGAGGAGCGCAAGTGGCGGCCCGGCACGACGAGGCCGACCCCACGGCGTTCCGACCCGCCGTGGCATCCTTGCGCCGTGAAGACCGAGGCACTGCGCAGGCGCATCCTCATCGCCCTCCTGGCCCTCCTCCTCGTCCTCGGCGGGGGGACCCTCGGTTACTGGGTCATCGGCCTCTCCCCCCTCGACGCCCTCTACCAGACCGTGACGACGATCACCACCGTCGGGTTCCGGGAGATGTTCCCCCTGACCACTGCGGCCAAGGTCTTCACCATCCTGCTGGTGCTCACCGGAGTGGGCACCGCCCTCTACGCATTCTCGGCGGTGCTGGAAGCCGTCATCGAGGGCGACCTCATGGACCTGTGGGGAAGGAGACGCATGGAGCGCAAGATCGCCGACCTCCACGACCACGTCATCCTGTGCGGCTGGGGGCGGGTGGGGCGGGCCATCGCCAGCCGCCTCGTGACCGGCGGCGAGGACTTCGTGGTCATCGACGAGGACCCGGCCAGGGTGGAGGGGATCGACCCCCTTCATCTCGTCGGGGACGCCACCGACGACTCGATCCTCGAGCGCGCCGGCATCCGCCGGGCCCGCGCCCTCGTGGCGGCGACAAGCACCGACACCACCAACGTCTATCTGACCCTGAGCGGCCGGGCGCTGCGGCCCGAGCTCTTCATCGTGGCCCGGGCCCGCATCGCCGATTCGGAGGAGAAGCTCCGCCGGGCCGGGGCCGACCGGGTCGTGAACCCCCAGGCCATCGGCGGCGCCCGCATGGCGGCGCTGCTCCTCTCCCCCAACGTCGCCGAATTCCTCGACGTGATCACCCACCACGGCGACGTCGAGTTCCGGGTGGCCGAGGTGCGGGTCCCGGCCGACTCCCCGCTGGCGGGTTTGTCCTTGCGCGACGCCCACGTCCGGGACCGCACCGGCGCCCTGGTGCTCGCCCTGCGCGACACGGCGGGGGCCTTCACCACCAATCCGAGCCCCGAGGCCCTCGTCTCCCCCGACGACATCCTCATCGCCATCGGCACCGGGACCCAGCTCGACGCCCTGGCCGCCCTGGCCGGTGACCACCAGGGGGAGATGACGGCCCCCTGAGCCCGGCCCCACGCCGCCGGGGGCGCCGGGGGCGCCGTCGCCGCTGCTCCGTGGGCCCCCGCTACCCGCCCGGGTAGGGCCGCATGGCCGAGGCCACCTCGAGGGCCCCCACGGGGTCGTCGGTCGACCGGACCTGGTAGTCGTCGGCCCCCGCCGCCCACTCCACGGCGGCAGTGGCCGAGGATCCGGCCGAGGCGTTGGCGGGGACCTGCACCGAGACGAACCCGCCCGCCCCCGCAGGGAGCGGCGCGTCGGCGAGCGTCGCCTCGACCTGCGACGCCTCCGACGTGGACGGCGTCTGCCCGCTCAGGGTCACCACCTGCACGGTCCACCCGGCGTGCTGCCAGGTGATCGCCGCACCGTCCAGCGTCGGGCACGAAGCCGCCGCCGTCCCGTCGGCGAGGGTCACCGGCGACGAGGCCCCCCCGCAGGAGGCGACGGCGAGGTTCTTCTGCTGGGCCAGCTGGGTCTGTGCCGTCGAGGCGGACACCGTCGGGGTGGTGGCGAAGCTCGCCAATTCCTTGGTCTGCGACGTCGAGAGCTGGGGGCTGTCGACGGGGACGGGCTGGGGCGTCACGACCAGGGTGACGTTGTCCTGCCCGCCCAGGCCGCCGGTCTGGGCCGTGAGGTAGCCCTGCTCCGGCGGGACCCGGATGGGCGCCTGGGCCCCGGCCGGGAGGGGCTGGAACACGGCCATGGCCTGCACCACCACCGCCGGGAACGACGGGCCCGCCGTCGTCGTGGGCCCCGAGGTGGCCGGAGCCGCCGGCGCCGTCGAGGTCGGCGCCGGAGCCGGCTTGGTGGTCGTGGTCCGGCCCACCGCCCCGTGGCCGACCGCCGAGCACCCCGCCGCCACGACACCGGCGGCGGCGAAGCCCATGGCGCCGACGAGCCTCCGCCTCCCGGCTCGCCGGAGAGGGCTCAGTTCCGGCCCGCCGTCAGCACGAGTAGTCCCCGTCGTAGCTCCCCGCCGCGCTCTGGACGAGGTAGACGGGACCGCCGGCGAAGCTGGACGTGGAGCACCAGTTGTACGGCGTGGAGGTTGCCGTCCCCGTCGGGTACCAGGCCGGGGCGCTCGGCAGGTAGGACCCGGCGATCTGGGACCACTGGTAGTTGGTGCTGTAGATGGCCACTTGATACCCCGCGCCCCTGATGGCGGCGAGCGCCCCGGCGATGACCTGGGCGTTGGCCGAGGTGGAGGAGGTCCAGTAGTTCCCCGACTCGACGTCGAGCCACCAGGTGTAGGTCCGGTACCCGTTGCCGGTCGACGTCTGAACCGAGTTCATGGCCGAGTTGTACCCGTAGTTGTACGACTCGCAGTTGAGGTCCCCGAGCGCGCAGGTTCCGGCCGGCCCCTGCCCCCACTGGGCGCTGTTCGACCCCTGGGGGGAGTTGAGGTTCAGGTACACCGTCAGGTTGGACCCGCCCCACGACGCCTCGCTGGCGAAGCACGGATTGGTCGAGAAGGCGCTGCCGTTGTTCACCCCCACGACGGCGACCGGCGCTGCCGGCGGGTATGCGCCCCCGCACTGGGGCCAGGAGATGTCGTAGCCGGTGGCGCCCGCCGCGTAGGGCGGTCCCCCGCTCGTGCCGGCCGGAGCGGCCACGGGCGGGGCGATGGAGGGCGACGTGCCGCCCATCATGCCCTGGCCGGAGTCGGCCACGGCCGGGCTCCCGTAGACGGCCAGGGAGTCACGGGCCGACGCGTAGGCCATCTCGTAGCTCGCCCCCGAGGCGGCGATGGCGGGCGAGGTGCCGTGCATCATGGGCTGGCCCGTGTCGGTCGTGGCCGAGGTCCCGTCGGTGGCCAGCGTGCCACCGGGAGACTGGTAGGCCGCCTCGAACCCCCCGCCGGCGAGCCCGGCGACCGCCGGCGACGTGGCCGCCATCACCGGGAGACCGGTGTTGGTGTCGATGCTGCCCTGCCCGTAGCCGATGGTCCACAGCGTGGCGTTGTTGGCCTGGTAGGCGACCTCGAAGCCACCGGCGGCCAGGCCGGTGACGGCCGGTGACGTGTCGCTCGCCATGCCGAGCCGCCAGTCGTTGTCGAGCGACCCCGGGCCCGATCCCGCCGTCCAGAGCGATCCGTCGTTGGCCTGGTAGG
>JAGWNV010000211.1 GCA_028872975.1 Acidobacteriota bacterium | reverse complement strand
GCCTCCGCCCCCAGCCGCCATACCAGCAACGTCGCCGCCGCCCCGGCGTCCCAGGACACGAGGGATGCCGAGACGACCGCCGAGAGCCCGACGCCTTCGACGGCCCGGATCAGGACCGGGAAGAAGGGAAGGAAGTTCGCCGCGTTGTAGGTCAGTTGCCCCGACGCCATCGCCGGATGCGCCGGATACCCCTGGGAGGCGATCTGTACGTACCAGTGCGCGTCCCACGCGAGAAGTGGGCCGCTGAGCGCGTTCCCGAAGCCGAGATGGGCGGACAGCGCGTCGGCGACCAGGAGGCCGGCCCTGACGCAGAGGTAGATGCCGATCAACGGCGCGGCGGCGGCGACCCAGCGACGAGGCGGCGGCACGACGGTCTGCGGGCCGTTGCCG
Source organism: Acidobacteriota bacterium (assembly GCA_028872975.1). Classification (GTDB taxonomy): domain Bacteria; phylum Actinomycetota; class Acidimicrobiia; order Acidimicrobiales; family UBA8190; genus UBA8190. The sequence goes on along the minus strand of JAGWNV010000211.1, from coordinate 4,449 downwards.
CTGGCGAGCAGCTCTGTGGACCCGGGGCCGAGGACGGGTCCCGCCGGTGGCTCCGAGGCCGTCCCGGGATCGCGTGGCGCCGCGTCGGCCACCATCGCCCCGACAGAGCTGGGGGTGGGAGACCGTTGCTCACCGAGGCCTGCGGGCCGGGCGCCGGCCGCACCGGAGGAAGGGCGGGCGAACCGACCGGCGCCAGGTGATGCGCCCGGTTCGGGGACGCCGGGCGCGACGACGGGTGTTGCGTTCGGGGGAGGGGACTCGCTCATGAACCCGGCGTCGCCGACAGAGGACGTGGGCTCGCCATCGACGAAGTACCGCCATTCGTGAAGCCCGAACGGGTCTCGTCGCCACCCCGTCGATGCGCTCAATGGCCCCCCTCGATAGGGCCAGATCCTAGAGTGAGGCGGGTCCGGAGTCGGGCCGTGCGCGTGTCTGGTTCCCGTCCGGACGCAGCCGGCGCGACGAATGCAGCGGGAGCGTCGTCGTGGCTCGCCATGGCCACGACGTGGTGACCGCCGCACGCGGAGCGCTGGGGACGCTGTCCGCCGTCGGGCCTCCCCCGCCCGGGCCGCCTGGTGGCCGGGGCGCTCCTGAGGGGGCCCGAACGACCCGCACTTCGCTCGCCGGCCCCGCTCCTCGGTCCTCGGGGCACGAGGGGCGTCTCGTACGGGCCCTGGAACAGGGCGTTCGCGCCTTGTCCCTCCCCACCGGGACCGGTGCGCCCCCCGGGCCTCAAGGGGGGTGGCAGGCGTGCCGACACCCAGAGGTATGACCGACAGGCGCGCCCGCCCCGCGCCCGGGGTGGTGGGGCCCTGGGCGGAGAACGACACCGAGGACGGCCCGTCCTCCGAGGTCGCTGCCGACGACTTCCTCACGACCCGGGCCTTCGCCCCTTCGGCATCGCTCCTCGAGCACGAGGCGCAGATCGCCGGCTTGCGGGGCTTCACCACCCCCACCCTCGAAGCCGTCGACCGGCGCCGGTCGCAGCTGTGGACGATCGCCTTCGCCGGCCTCGTGAGCCTGTCGGTCGCCGTCGCCCTCCTCACCACCGAAGGCGCCCACCGCCTCGGGTTCGCCAACCAGGCCGGGTTCCGCATCGGCACCATCGTGCTCGTGAGCGGCCTCGCCGTGTACGTGATCGAGAAGGAGCACCACCTGCGCCGGCTCTCCCGGTTGCTCGTCGAGGAGCGGGTGCTCGCCGCGGGGCTGTCCAACCGCCTCAAGGAGCTGGCCCTCCTCTACGAGGCGGGCAAGGCCATGAACTCGGTGCTCGTCATCGACGAGGTCCTCGGCCTCATCCTGTCGAGCGCCTTCGAGCTCCTGCGGGCCTCGAGCGGTGCCATCCTGCTCTTCGACGAGTCGGGCGACCTCCGCGAGGTCTGCCGGGCCGGTTCGGAGGAGATGGCTCTCGGGCTCACCGAGGGGATGGCCAAGCGGGTCGTGGCCGACCGCGAGCCCCTCGTGGCCCAGGGCCGGGTCATCGAACGGGGGGCGGTGGTGACCCAGAGCACCGTCTGCGTGCCCCTCGTCCACCGGAGCACGACCCTCGGGGCGCTCAGCCTGAGCGGGAGCCCCGACCACACCTACACCGAGCACGACCTGCGCGCCGTCTCCCTGTTCGCCGAGCACGCCGCCGTGGCCGTGGCCAACGCCCGCCTCTACGAGGCCGAGCGCACCCTGAGCGCCCAGCTCTCCCACCAGGGGGTGCACAACCCCCTGACCGAGGCGGCCAACCGGGTCCTCGTCACCGAGACCTTGTCGGAGTCCCTGGAGCGAGTGGGTCGCGGTGGCTCGACGGTGGCCCTCCTCTACATCGACATCGACGACTTCAAGCTCGTCAACGACGAGCTCGGGGCCGGCATCGGGGACCTCGTGCTCTCGATCATGAACCAGCGGATCGCCGCCTGCGTGCGCCCCACCGACACCGTGGGGCGCATCGGCAGCGACGAGTTCGTCGTGGTGTGCGAGCAGTCGAGCCTCGATCACGGCGTGGCGGACAAGATCGCCGAGCGCCTCCTCGTCGAGCTGAGCGAGCCCTTCTCCATCCCCTTCGGCGAGCGTCGCCTCACCGCGAGCATCGGGGTGGCCGTCTCGACCGCCGCCGACCACATGAACTCCAGCGACCTCCTGCGGGCCGCCGAGGGCGCCATGTACCGGGCCAAGATCGCCGGCAAGGGCAAGACCGTCACCGTCCCCGCCGCCGAGTTCCCCGACTTCTAGTCCCCGGGAGCGGCCCGCCGTCCTCAGCCCGTGCGGACCGCCGTGACCGTGAAGCGTTCGTGGGTCTGGACGTGGCCGCCCGTCACGGCCACGACGGTCAACACCGGGTCCGTCGCCCCGCGGTAGGAGACCGAGGCGGACCACGGTGTGCCGGTGCCCCCCGCCGGCAGGCAGCAGTACGAGCCGAGGGGCGGCCCGGAGGAGGGCTGGCGCACCTCCACCCGGATGTTCTCGTCCACACCGGTGATCTCCCCACCGATGCGCAGCGGCGACGAGGCGTGCGCCCCGTAGGCGGGGGTGGTCGTCGTGAAGGTGGCGTCGTCGGTGCCGACCACCTCCCACGGGGCCGTGCTCCCTGACCCCCACCGCACCAGGTGGACGACGGCCGAGGGGCTCGACTGGCTGACCGAGGGACGGAACCCCACCGTCACGTGCCCTCCCGTCCCGTTCGTGACCGTGCCCAGCACCGAGCCGATGTCGGCGAAGCCGAGGAAGCCGGTGGTGAACCGGACGGCGGTGGCACCCGCCTGGAGGTGCCAGGCGTCGCTCCCCCCGGCCCGGTAGGCCTGCTCCCAGGCGGCGACCTCGCCGGCGGTCCGGAACGGCCACAGCGCCTGGTACGGGCCCAGGCCGGCGGGGACCGAGGACTGGGTCGTCGACGTCGACGGGGGGACCGACGTCGTGGAGCCGGGGGGAGCAGAAGTCGTCGTGGTGCCGGTCGGCCCCGAGGTCCCGCAGCCCACGAGGAGCAGGGCGGCCACCGTCGCTGTCGCCACCGAGAGCCCGACTCGCACTGGACGCCCCGACATGGACCCTGCCTCGTTCACTCCTGCCGACACCATGGGCCCCGCCGGCGGAGATTCACAGGGCCGAAGTTCCCTCCGCGTCCACCTCGCCACCCCGTCTAGGTCGCCACCCCGGCGCCGTCGCCCCGGTCGTCGAGCCCGGCGACCCAGGAGGCCATGCCGTCTTCGTGACAGGGGCAGCCGCAGCGCATGACCGGGTGCGCGCCGCTGTGGCAATCGGCGTGACGCGCCACCTGACATGCGGAGGTCGTGAGTTGCACTGGCACCGCCACGGAGGCTGCGCTCGGCAACCGGGGCTGCCGACAGGGCCGAAGGACCCGTCCGCGGCGCCGGCCTCCGATCGCCCCGGCGGGCGCGTCCCGGCGCCCTCGGGCGCCCTAGCGGCCGGTGCGCGCCCGGTGGTCGCAGCCGGGCCAGCAGCAGGGCCGGCGCTGGCCCTCCTCGAGCTCCTCCCGGGTCCGGCTGATGCGGCGCCGGCGGGTCGTCTCCTGCTTGGCGTTCTCGACCCAGCAGATGAATTCGTTGCGGGCGAGGGGCGTGATCTCCCGCCACGCGTCGAGGGCCACCGGGCTGGCGACGAGAGCAGCGCGCAGGTCGGGCGGGAGGTCGTGCACCACCCCGCCGGGGATCCGCCCGCTCGACATGGCGCAGGAACGTAGTCCCGGCGCCCCCCTCAGCGCAGCGAGCGCGACAGCTCACCCAGCACCCGGGCGATGACGTGGTGGGCCTCGTTGTCCGGGTCGGCGGACCCGGCGTCGCTCACCTGCTCGGCCAGGAGCTGCAAGGTGGTCGCCACCGAGTCGGACTCGTGGCGGGTCACCGAATCACGGTCCTGGCGCAGGAGCCCGACCAGCTGGGCCTGCTGGGCCTGGATCGCCGTCGCCCCCTCGGCCGCCGACAGCCGTCCCTGGATGACGGCTCGTGCCGTCTCGACGACCCAGGCCACGCGCGTCTTGGGCTCCATCGTCAGAGCGTAAACCGAGCTCCGCCGGCACCCGCCGGGAAGCGAGGCTCCCGGGCCTCGGCGCATCGAACGACGAGGAGGTGGGCCGAGGTGCTACCCCGTCGGCGAACCGGTGCCGGTGGGCGAGCCGAACCGGCTCCCGGCCGGGGCCCCGATGGCCGGCGCCGGCGGGCTCGCCGGGTGGGTGCTCGGCGCGTCGAGCGTCGCCGGAGGCACCGTCGTCGCCACCGGCGCCGGAGCGGGGACGGTGGTGGCGGGGACCGAGGGCGGGACGGTGGCGGGGACCGTGGGCGGCACGGTGGTGGGCGCCACGTCCCGCAGGGGCGCCGACACCGGGGCTGGCGCCGTCGAGGCGTCGGCGGCCGGCGCGTCGGCGACCAGGCCGCTCGCCCCGCGCAGGAGCGCCAGGGAGGCGGGCACCCGGAGGGCGCCGAGCAGGACCTGCCCCGGTGCCCGGAG
>JAGWNV010000210.1 GCA_028872975.1 Acidobacteriota bacterium | reverse complement strand
AAGGCCTTCGACCGGATGGACCGGTCGAGCCAGCGGAGGCGGGGCCGCCTCCTTCGCTCCACGTTCACGGACGACTCACCCCCGTCCGAATCCGCCCTGTGCCGAGGATACCGAGGTGGCCGGACCGCCACGAGCGTGGACGGGCCCCCGGACGCGAAAGAGCCCCGGCCCGAGGGACCGGGGCGCCTGCCCGCCGTTTGGCGACGCTCAGCTCACGAGGCCCGCCGCCGTGCCGCCAGCCATGCCTTGCGGAGCTTGCGGCGCTCCTCCTCGGAGGTCCCGCCCCAGACGCCGGACTCCTGGTTGGTGGCCAGCGCGAACTCGAGGCACGGCTCGGTGACCTCGCAGGACCGGCACACCCGCTTGGCCGCCTCGATCTGGTCGATGGCCGGCCCCGTCGTCCCGATGGGGAAGAAGAGGTCTGGCTCGGTGTGCCGGCACGCGGCCAGCTTGCGCCAGTCGTCCGCGTCCCACTCCACCGAGCGGTTCCACATGAGTGCCACGATGCCTCCTCCGGTACCGTGCAGCATGCGCCCGAGCACCATCTTGTGATCCGATTCACATGACTGGCCACCAGGGTTGACCGCCATAACGAGAACCGGGTCTAGTTCGTGAACGTACTCCCAAGCGCTCACCCCTGCAAGCACAGGCCGGGCCGAAAGATGCTGAGAAGCACTGGGATGCCGCGCCGGTGAAGGAATTGATCGGGCCTTGGCCATGCCGGGCCCGGAATACCCCGGTTGCCGTCCTCTCACACCGGGGCCGGCTGGGCCCGCCGGGACACGGGCGCGACAACACCCTGGCCGCCTTCGCCGGGGCCATGGCAGCGGGTGCCGACGGGGTCGAGCTCGACGTCCGGGCCACCGCCGACGGGGTGCCGGTCGTCCACCACGACCCCGAGGTCGACGGCGTCGGCCCCCTGCACCTGGTCCGGGCGGCGGACCTGCCCCCCTGGCTGCCGACCCTCGAGGCAGCCCTGGCCGCCTGCGCCGGGGCGGCGGTCGACGTGGAGGTCAAGAACTCGCCCGCCGAGGCCGGTCACGACCCGGGCGAGGGGGCGGCCCGGGCCGGGGCCGAGATCCTCGCCGGCTGCCTGGGGACGCCGAACGGCCCGGCGCGGGCCCTCGTCTCGGCCTTCTGGCCCGGATCCCTCGAGGCCGTGCAGGAGGCCTGTCCCGAGTTGCCCACCGGACTCCTCGCCTTTCCCGGCGCCGGCGCCGTCGAGGCCCTGGAACGGGCGGCCGGGCTCGGGTGCCGGGCCCTGCTCCCCTTCGGCCCCGGTGGTCCCGGGCTGGTCGAGGCCGCCCACCGCAGCCGTCTCGCCGTGGTCTGCTGGGGGGTCGACAGCGGCGCCGACCTGGCCGCCGCCGGCGCGGCGGGGGTGGACGGCGTGATCACCGATGAGCCGGCACGCGCCCTCGAGGTGCTGGGCCGTCGCTGAGACCGGATTGGTCGGCACCGGCGCTCCTCGGGAACAATCGGCTCCCATGAACGTCGTCGTCTGTGTGAAGCAGATCCCCGATCCCGCCGCGCCCCAGCGCCTCGACCCGGAGACCAAGACCCTGGTCCGGGAGGGAAAGCTCATCCTCGACGACTCCGACGCCTACGGGGTCGAGATGGGGCTGCAGCTCGCCGAGCAGGCCGGGGGCGGCGAGGTGACCCTCGTCTCGATGGCGCCGGGCGGGGAGACCTCGGGGCTGCGCACCGCCCTCGCCATGGGCGCCGCCAAGGCCATCTTGGTGAGCGACGACGCCCTCAAGGGCTCCGACGCCCTGGCCACGGCCAAGGTCCTGGCCAAGGCCATCGAACGGGCCCAGCCCGACCTCGTCATCGCCGCCACCGAGTCCACCGACGGGTACACCGGGACCATGCCCGTCCAGCTGGCCGAGCTCCTCGGGCTCCCCTCGGTGACCTTCGCCAAGAAGGTGTCGGTCGGCGACGGCGCCGTGCAGGTCCAGCGGCAGACCGAGGCCGGCTACGACGAGGTCCAGTGCCCCCTGCCCGCCGTCGTCACGGTGACGGCCGGGGTGGTCGAGCCGCGCTACCCGTCGTTCAAGGGGATCATGGCCGCCAAGAACAAGCCCGTCGACCAGCTCACCGTCGCCGAGCTCGGGATCGACGCCTCGCAGGTGGGCCTGGCCGGGGCCGGCCAGGAGGTCACCGAGGTCGAGGACGCCGAGGCGCGCTCGGGCGGGCAGATCGTGGTGGACGAAGGCGAGGGCTTCCAGCAGGTGGTCCAGTTCCTCGAGCAGCTCAAGCTGGTCTGAGCCCGGCCGTTCCACCGACCGTCACCCAAGGAGAGAGCAGGCAGATGAGCATCGAGAGAGTCTGGGTCGTCGCCGAGCTGGCGGCCGGCAACCCCGTCGGCACCGTCCTGGAGCTGCTCACCCAGGCGCGGGCGACGGGGACCACCGTGGAAGCGGTGTCCTGGGGCCCCGACGTGGCCAAGGCCGCCGGGGAGCTCGGCAATTTCGGGGCCACCAAGGTCTACGACGTCGGCGACATCGGCGAGGCCCTGCCCGGCGGGCCGGTGGCCGGTGCCATCGCCGAGCTCGTGAAGGGCGGGACGGTCCCCGACGTGATCCTCGTCCCCACCACCTACGACGGGCGCGACATCGCCGGCCGGCTGTCGGCCATGCTCGACCTGCCCGTCATCACGAACGTCGTCGGCCTGCGGGTCGACGGTGACGAGGTGAGCTCCGAGCACGGGCTCTTCGGCGGGGCCAAGGTGGCCCGGGCCCGGTTCACCGGCGCCCGGCCCTGGATCTTCCTCGTCCGGGCCAAGTCCTTCGCGGCGGAGGCCTCGGGCGGGGGTGCCCCCGAGGTCGTGGCCGCTCCCGCGCCCGACCTCGGCGCCAGGAACGCCGCCCAGGTGAAGGCCCGCCACGTCGAGGAGCAGAGCGGGCCCAAGCTCGACGAGGCCGACGTCGTCGTCTCAGGCGGCCGCGGGCTCGGCGGCGCCGAGCACTACGCCATGATCGAGGAGCTGGCCAAGCTGCTCAAGGGGGCGGCGGGGGCCAGCCGGGCCATCGTCGACGCCGGCTGGGTGCCCTACTCGCACCAGGTGGGCCAGACCGGCAAGACCGTGAAGCCGACCCTCTACATCGCCTGCGGCATCTCCGGCGCCACCCAGCACCTCGTGGGCATGAAGGGCTCGAAGAACATCGTGGCGATCAACAAGGACCAGGACGCCCCCATCTTCTCGGTGGCCGACCTCGGCATCGTGGGCGACGTCCACAAGGTCGTGCCCAAGCTCATCGAGGCCCTCAAGTCCCGTAGCTGATCCGGGCCGACCGCCGGCGCTCCCGGCGCCAGGGCGCGCCCGGGGCACCCCGCGCTAGCCTCCGGCCGACGCGGCCACTTCGCGCCGCGGGACGCTGAGCACCCCCGCCATGCTGTTCCCCACCGTCGACTTCGCCATCTTCTTCACGGCGGCCTTCGCCGCCAATTGGCTCCTCAACCCCTACCCGCGGGTGTGGAAGGCGGCCATGGTGGCGGCCAGCTACCTCTTCTACAGCTGGTGGGACTGGCGCTTCGTCTTCCTGCTCGCCGGGGCCACCGCCGTGGCCCATCTCGGCGCCCGGCGGGTCCGTCTGGCCGGCTCCGAGCGCCGCCGGCGGCTCTGGCTGGCGGGGTCGGTCACGGCGCTGCTCGGCATGCTGGCCTGGTTCAAGTACTACGGGTTCGTGGCCGTGAACGTCGACGGCCTCTCCCACCACCTCGGCGGCGGCAACGTGGTGCCGCTGCTGTCGATCACCCTGCCGGTCGCCATCTCCTTCTTCACCTTCATGGCGGTGAGCTACGTGGTCGACGTGTTCCGGGGCCGCATCGACCCGGCGCCGGCCTCCGAGGTCGCCGTCTACCTCTCGTTCTTCCCCCACCTCGTGGCCGGCCCCATCGTGCGGGGTGGGGAGCTGCTGCCCCAGATCCGGGCCCGGCGCGACCCCGGGGCCGTGGAGTTCGCCCGGGGCGCGTTGCTCGTCACCGTCGGGCTCTTCAAGAAGGTCGTCATCTCCTCCTACGTCGCCTCGGCCATCGTGGACCCGGTCTTCTCGGTGCCCCGCCAGCACAGCGCCCCGGAGATCCTCTTCGCCCTCTACGGCTATGCCGTGCAGATCTACGCCGACTTCAGCGGCTACACCGACATCGCCATCGGCTGCGCCCTGCTCCTCGGCTTCCGGTTCCCCGAGAACTTCGACGCCCCCTACACCGCCCGTACCCTCCAGGACTTCTGGCGGCGCTGGCACATGACCCTGTCCCGGTGGCTGCGGGACTACCTCTACATCCCCCTGGGCGGCAACAGCGGGTCCCGGGCCCGGCTGTGGCGCAACATCGTGATCACGATGGTCCTCGGTGGCCTCTGGCACGGGGCGGCGTGGACCTTCGTGGCCTGGGGCGCCCTGCACGGCCTGGGCCAGGTGGCCGGGCACGAGCGCCGGCGCCGGCGAGAGGCCCGGGGCCTGCCCGCCATGGCCGAAGGCCCCTGGCGCGTCGCCCTCCAGCGGGTTACCACCTTCCACATGGTCTGCCTGGCCTGGCTCTTCTTCCGGGCCGACTCGCTGTCGAGCGCCCGGCTGCTCCTCGAGCGCCTCTTCACCGCCTGGGGCCCGGCCCCGCTCGTCACGCCGCTGCTCGTCGCCACCCTCGCCGCCGTCGTGGGCGTCCAGTACCTGCCCCGTGACATCCTGGTCAGGGCGCACGCCGCCTTCGCCCGCCAACGCCTCGCCGTCCAGGGCGCCGCCCTGGGAGGAGCCCTGCTCGCCATCACCACCCTCGGCCCTCAAGGGGGGGCGCCGTTCATCTACTACCGCTTCGGACCGATGACGCCCCACCCGACCACCCCGACCCGCCCCCACC
>JAGWNV010000209.1 GCA_028872975.1 Acidobacteriota bacterium | reverse complement strand
TTGCCGACGTGGCCGCACCGGAGGAGCCCGACGTGGCCGAACCCGACGACGAGACGGCGATGCTCGGCCGGCCCGTCACCGACGTCGTCCCCGGAGAGGGCATGGTCCCGCTCGAAGAGGTCGTGCCCGGGGCGGGCGGCGTGGTGCCACCGGTCGTGCCGACCGGCCCGCCGTTCCCGCCCGAGCCCCCGATCCCGGGTGCAGGCGTCGTCGAGGTGCCGTTCGCCGTGCAGCCGCTCACGGTGAGGACGGATTGCGCCGTCCCGTTCGTCGCCGTGGCGGAGACGAGCCGGTCTCCGATCGACGTGTCGACGAGGAAGTGGACCGACCCGTCTCCTTCCTGCGTGCCGCCGGTGGTGAGGGTCCCGCTCTGGACGAACGACGCGGTGAGCCCCCAGGGCCCCGGCGCCGGTGAGGTGAGGATGAACAGCCACCCCTGTCCGCCGGAGGGAACCCCGGTCAGTCCTTCGTCGGTGTTGCTGCAGTAGCCGTTCGTCGTGCCGTTGCCGGTCCAGGTCGCGGTCTGGGGGGTGGCGTTCGGAGCGGCTGTTGCCGCCGATGTGGAGAACAGTCCCCCGATGAGCGCGCCGGTGAAGCCGGCTGCAAGGACGAGACGTCGCATGTCCGCCTCCGTAGGTAGAGCAATGTGAGTTGTGATCCCCGCCGCCTTCCCCGCTCGGTCAATTGGCTTTCCTTCGCCAAGATTCCGGAAACGCCGATATGGCTCGTGACCACGGGAATTGTCGGGGAAGCGGTTCAGGGGAGCCGTTACGATGCGGGCAATGGTGGTTTCGGAGCTTGCGGACAGGCCACTCGGCGAGCCTCATCCATCGCGTCTCTCGCGTGACCATCCGTCGCGCCACGAGATCCTCGCCCGACACGACGCCGCCATGGCTGGCGACGAGGCCGGCTACATCGATCCCGATTCCGGCCTCTTCGTCCTCACTGCCGCCTACCTCCGCGACCGCGGCTACTGCTGCGACCGCGGTTGTCGCCACTGCCCCTATGTCCGCTGACACCCGCCCCGCCGAGACGTCCGCCCGGGTGGCGGCCTCGGAGCCCGGTCGCCGGGCGTGGATGAGCTGGAGCAGCGGCAAGGACAGCGCGTTGGCGCTGGAGGTGGCCCGCCGGGAGCTCGCCTTCGACGTCGTGGGGCTCCTGTGCACGGTGAACTCGGATGCGGAGCGGGTGGCCATGCACGCCGTGCGGCGGGAGCTGCTCGAGGCACAGGCCGATCGACTCGGGATCGTCCTCCACGTCGTCGACATCCCCTTCCCGTGTCCCAACGACGTCTACGAGACCCGCATGGCGAGCGCCATGGAACGCGCCGTGGGCGACGGCGTCGGGCACGTCGTCTTCGGCGACCTCTTCCTGGAGGACGTCCGGGCCTATCGCGAGCAGGCGCTCGAGGGATCGGGGATCACCGCCGTCTTCCCCCTGTGGGGCCGGCCCACCGACGCCCTCGCCCGCGAGATGATCGACATCGGGATCCGTGCCGTCGTCACCTGCGTCGACCCCCGCCAGGCACCCGCCGGGATGGCGGGCCGGTCCTTCGACGCCTCCTTCCTCGCCGAGCTGCCGCCCGGTGCCGACCCCTGCGGGGAGCGGGGCGAGTTCCACACCTTCGTCTGGGACGCGCCCGGCTTCCGGGCCCCCATCGCCGTCGAGACCGGCGAGGTGGTCGAGCGCCACGGGTTCGTCTTCTGCGACGTCCTGCCCGCCCCCGGCTGACGGGCGCCCGCCCCGGCCCCGCCGGCAGATACCCCTTGGGGGTATTATGGGGTGATGCCCGGCCTCCCCACACCCCCCACCCCCGGGGAGCGCCCCGGCTACAGCGGGCGGGCGGAGGAGGTGCAGCGCCGGCTACGGCGGATCGAGGGTCAGGTCCGTGGCCTGCAGCGCATGGTGGCCGAGGACACCTACTGCATCGACGTCCTGACCCAGATCTCGGCCGCCACCAGGGCGCTCCAGTCGGTGGCCCTCGAGCTCCTCGGCGACCACCTGTCGCACTGCGTCCAGGACGCCCTCACCGCAGGCGGCCCGGAGGCCGGGGCCAAGGTGGAGGAGGCCCGGGCCGCAATCGAGCGGCTGGTGCGGTCGTGATCGTCCTCCTCGACATCGGCCGGAGTCTCCGAGAGGCCTTCTACATGTTCTGGGAGACCCTCTGGGCCCTCGTGCTCGGGTTCGGCCTGTCGGGGGCCGTCCAGGCCTTCGTGTCCAAGGAGCAGCTCCAGCGTCGCCTCGGGGGCCACGGCCCCGGCGCCGTGGCCCGGGCCTCGGTCTTCGGGATGGTGTCGTCCTCGTGCTCCTACGCGGCGGCGGCCATGGGGCGGTCCCTCTTCGTGGGCGGGGCCGACTTCCTCGCCGCCATGGTCTTCATGTTCGCCTCGACCAACCTGGTGATCGAGCTCGGCATCGTCCTGCTCGTCCTCATCGGCTGGCAGTTCCTCGCCGCCGAGTTCGTGGGCGGGGCGCTCATGATCGTCCTGCTCGTCCTGGCCGGATCGCTCTGGTTCCGGGGCCGGGCGCTCGACGAGGCCAGGCGGGTCGCCGAGGCGGCGACGGGCGGGCACCACCATCACCACGGATCGGGGCCCGGGGCGCCGTGGCCGGCGCGCCTGGCGTCGGCGGAGGGCTGGTCCGACGCGGCGCGGTCCACGATGGCCGACCTCCGGATGCTCCGCCGCGAGCTCGTCGTCGGGTTCGTGGTGGCCGGCCTGCTCACCGTGGTCGTCCCCGTGCACGTCTGGAACGACGTCTTCGTCACCGGACACGGGTTCTGGACCAGCCTCGAGAACGCCGTGGTGGGGCCGTTCGTGGCCCTCGTGAGCTTCGTCTGCTCGATCGGCAACGTCCCCCTCGCCGCCGCGCTCTGGAAGGGGGGGAGCAGCTTCGGGGGGGTGGTCGCCTTCGTCTTCGCCGACCTCATCACCTTCCCGCTGCTCCTCGTCTACCGCAAGCAGTACGGCGGGAGGATGGCGCTGCGGATGCTCGGGGTGTTCTGGACGGTCATGACCCTGGCCGGGCTCGCCACCGAGTACCTCTTCCGAGCCCTCGGCTGGGTGCCCGGACGCCGGTCGGGGGCCGTGGCCCCCGACACCTTTCGCTGGGGCCCGACCACGGTCCTCGACATCGTCGCCCTGGGCGCCTTCACGGCGCTGTACCTGCTGTCCCGGCGGCCACTGCCGGACGGCGACGAGCCCAGCGCCCACGTCTGCGAGACGCACGCCCCGGCTGGACCAGGAGGTGCCGGATGATCCAGGAGTTGGGAAACCTCGCCGTGAAGGTGGCCGACCTCGACGCCGCGCTGTCCTTCTACGAGCGTGCCGGCGCCGTCGTGCGCGACCGCATGGCCTGGCGCGGCGCCGAGCGTGCTGACGTCTTCCTCGGACCGGTGCTCGTCACCCTCTTCACCCGGGCCGTCTACGAGGACGACGTGGCGGTCCCCGAGGAGGGATTCCTCCACCTGGCCCTGTTCACCGACGACCTCGACGCCGAGCTCGTAGGCCACGAGGTCCTGTGGGGGCCCACCGTCGTGGAGGGGACCTTCGGCAGGCGGAGGATCGCCTTCGTCCAGGCACCGGGGGGGATCCGCCTCGAGTTCATGGAGCAGCTCGAGGCGCCTCGCGCCTGACACGCCGTCGGGGAGCGGCCCTCCCGCACGCCCCGTTGCCGCCCTCACGTTGGGCCGAGGCCCGCCGGGGGTACCCGTGGCGGTGACGGCCGGGGGGCCCGACGTGGGGAGGGTGCATGAGCACGACGCAGGTCGCCTCCGAGGCGCGCCAGCACAGGACGGTCCGCGAGGGCCATCCCGACCGCCGGCGGATGGTCCGATTCGACTGGTCGGACACCCCCTTGCACTGGGTGCCCGGTGACCCCTTCAGCACCCACATGGTCAACGTGCTCCATCTCCTGCTCCCCGCCGGGGAGCGGTGGTTCATCGGCGTGGTCACCGAGGCCAAGCCCTTCGTGAAGGACCCCGAGGTCCTCGAGTCCATCGGCCCCTTCGTCCAGCAGGAGTCGTGGCACGCCTGGGCCCATGCCATGGTCCTCGAGCACCTCGCCGCCCAGGGGATCGACAGCGAGCCGTTCACGAAAGCGCTCGAGCAGTGGTTCGAGAGGACGGGGAGCCCCAAGCCCGGGTGGCCCAAGGCCCTCCAGCGCTGGTGGCTCCACCGGCGCCTCGCCGACGTGGCCGCCATCGAGCACTTCACGGCCGTGCTCGGACAGTGGGTGATCAAGAACCGGGGACTCGACTACGCCGGCGCCGATCCGCTCATGCTGGACCTCCTGCGCTGGCACGGGGCCGAGGAGGTCGAGCACCGCTCCCTCGTCTTCGACGTCTACCAGGACCTGAGCGGGAGCTACCTCCAGCGGTGCCTGGCCATGGCCTTCGTGGCCCCGTCGCTCCTGGCCTGGTGGCTGCGCGGGGTCCGGTACCTCATGGCCCACGACCCCACCTCCCCGGGACGGCCGGGCTGGCGGGACTGGCTCCGGGCCGCCCGGCAGTACCGGGTGCCGGGACCCTGGATGCTCGTCGTGACCACCCCCCTTCGCTACATGCGTCCCCGCCACCACCCGTCGACGGAGGCCTCGAGCGAGCTGGCGCAGCAGTACCTGGCCGAGTCCCCGGCCGCCCAGCGGGCCCGGGAAGCCGCCGGGTCGGCGGCCGGCGGGCCGGCCGACGGGCCAGGAGCCTGAATCGCGCTCACCCGCGGGGCGGCAGGTGCCGATCCCTCTCTCCATGTCGATCATGAAGCGCTCGCCGCGCGCCGACGGCGAGGCCCCCGGCGCGACGTCCACCCTCTGGGAGGTGGACCGGGCCTCGCTCAGTGACTGGATCGTCTCCCATGGAGGGCGTCCGTCC
>JAGWNV010000208.1 GCA_028872975.1 Acidobacteriota bacterium | reverse complement strand
GACGAGGACTGCGGCGGCGAGCGGCTGGCCGCCGAGCTCGACGCTCTCCTCGCCGGCCCGTCCCGGCTGGCCGCCATGGCCGAGGCGGCGGCCGCCCTCGGGCGTCCCGACGCCCTCGAGGCCGTGACCGCCGTCGTCGAGGCCCATGCCCGCGCCGCCACCGGCCGGGATGCGCCGCCGGTGGCGGGCCCCTCGGCGCGCGAGGCGTCGTGACGGCCCCGGCGCCCGGCGCCGATCTGTCCCGGCCCCGGCGCGTGCACGTCGTCGGCGTGGGCGGTGCCGGGATGAGCGCCATCGCCACCGTCCTCGCCGCCATGGGCCACCAGGTGACCGGCAGCGACCTCAAGTGGTCGCCGGCCATGGAGCGCCTGCGGGCGGCGGGGGCGCGGCTGTGGGTGGGCCACGAGGCCGGGCAGGTGGGCGAGGCCGAGGTGCTCGCCATCTCGAGCGCCGTGACCGAGTCGAACCCCGAGGTCGCCGAAGGGCGCCGCCGGGGGCTGCCGGTGCTGTCGCGCGCCGAGATGCTGGCGGCGGTGTGCGAGCTGCGCCGCTGCATCGCCGTGTCGGGGACCCACGGCAAGACCACGACCACCTCGATGCTGTCGCTCGTGCTGGTGGAGGCCGGGATGCGCCCGAGCTTCCTCATCGGCGGGGACGTCAACGAGATCGGGACGAACGCCGTGTGGGACGGCGGGGAGTGGATGGTCGTCGAGGCCGACGAGAGCGACGGCACCTTCCTCCAGCTGCGACCCGAGATCGCCGTGGTCACGAACGTCGAGGCCGACCACCTCGACCACTACGGGAGCTTCGAGGCCCTCGTGGCCGCCTTCGACCGGTTCTGCACCGGGCCCGCCGCCGTGGTGGCCGGTGCCGACGACCGGTGGGCGGCCGAGGTGGGGGCCCGCCACGGCGCCGTGCTCGTGGGCGCCGCCGCCGGCGCCGCCTACCGGCTGCAGGACGTGGTCCCCGCCGCCCCGGGGGTCTCCTTCTCCCTGCACCACGAGGGCCGGGACCTCGGGCGACTGGCGCTGCCCGTGAGCGGGGGGCGCATCGCCCAGAACGCGGCGGTGGCCACCGTGGCGGCCATGGCGGCCGGCGCCCCCTTCGAGGCGGCGGCCGGGGCCCTGGCCCGCTTCGCCGGGGTGGCCCGGCGCTACGAGCCGCGCGGGGAGGCGGCCGGCGTCCGCTTCGTCGACGACTACGCCCATCTGCCCACCGAGGTGCGGGCCGTGCTCGAGAGCGCCGTCGCCGAGGGGCGGCGTCTCGTCGTCGTGTTCCAGCCGCACCGCTACTCGCGCACGGCGGCGCTGGGCGAGCAGTTCGCCGACGCCTTCGCCGGGGCGTCGGTGGTGGTGGTGACCGACGTCTTCGCCGCCGGGGAGGCGCCCATGCCCGGGGTGACCGGCCGCCTGGTGGCCGACGCCGTGGGCCGGGCCCATCCGGAGCTCGACGTCCGGTACGTGGCCGGGCGCGAGGAGCTGCGCCGGGAGGTGGCCGCCATCCTGCGCCCGGGCGACCTGTGCCTCACCCTGGGCGCCGGCGACCTCACCACCCTCCCCGACGAGCTCATGGCGGCGCCGGCGTGGTGAGCGAGGTCCTCGGGCGGCTGGCCGACGCCCTCGGCGGCCTGGCCCGGCGCGACGAGCCGCTCGGCCCCCGCACCACCTACCGGGTGGGGGGGCCCGCCGCGCTGTGGGTGGAGGCGACCGGCCAGGAGGCCCTCGTGGCCGTGCACCGGGCGCTCGCCTCGGTGGGGGCGCCGGTGCCCGTCCTCGTCGTGGGCAAGGGGTCGAACCTCCTCGTGGCCGACGCCGGGTTCGCCGGCCTCGCCATCTCCCTCGCCGGCGCCTACGGCGACATCGAGCTGGGCGAGGCCACGGTGCGGGCCGGGGCGGCGGCGGGCCTGCCGGTGGTGGCCCGGCGCACGGCGGCGGCGGGCCTGCGGGGGCTCGAGTGGGCGGTGGGGGTGCCGGGGTCGGTGGGGGGCGCCCTTCGGATGAACGCCGGGGGCCACGGCGCCGAGACCGCCGGAGTGCTCGCCCGCTACCAGCTCTTCGACCTGGCCGGCGGGCGGGCCGAGACCCACGGGGCCGAGGACTTCGCCGCCGGCTACCGGTACTCGTCGGTGACGGCCGGGCACGTGGCCGAGTGGGCCGAGTTCGCCCTCGAGCCCGGTGACGCCGCCGCCGCCCAGGCGCTCGTGTCGGAGATCGTCCGGTGGCGCCGGGCCAACCAGCCGGGCGGCTCCAACGCCGGCTCGGTCTTCAGGAACCCTCCCGGCGAGCCGGCCGGCGCCCTGGTGGAGCGGTCGGGGCTGAAGGGCAGGCGCCTCGGCAGCGCCCAGGTCTCCGAGAAGCACGCCAATTTCATCCAGGCCGACGAGGGAGGCTCGGCCGACGACGTCCGGCGGCTCCTCGACCTGGTCCGGGCCGAGGTGGAGGACCGGACCGGGGTGGTGCTCGTCCCCGAGCTCCACATGGTGGGCTTCCCCGACACGCCCGTCGCCGTCGTCCGAGCCTCACGCGGAGGTGGAGGGTGAGGGCGCCCGAGGCGGTGCGCCGGCCTCCGGCCATGGACCCCCGCATCCGCCGGCGCCGGGTGGCCGTCACCCGGGCCCGTGGCCGGCGGCGCCTGCGGGCGCTGCTCTCGGTGGCCGCCGTGGTGTCCCTCGGGGCGGGGGCCCTGGCCGTGCTCCACTCGCCGCTGCTGTCGGCCCGGCACCTGTCGGTGGTGGGTTCGGGGCACACCCCGGCCGCCACCGTGGAGCGCCGGGCCGGGCTGGCCGGCCACCCGCCGCTCGTGGACCTCGACACCACCACCGCCGCCCTGCGGGTGCAGGCCCTGCCCTGGGTGGCGCGGGCCTCGGTCGTCCGCCGCTGGCCCGACAGCGTCGTTGTGCGTGTGGTGGAGCGGGTCCCTGTGGCCGTTGTGGCGTCCCGGCGGGGCGGGAAGGTGCTCGTGGACGCCGGCGGGCGCGTGCTCGGGCCCGCCGGCGCGTCGACGGCGCTGCCCACCCTGACCGGCGCGGGCGTCGCCGGACCGGCCGGCTCGACGATGGGGCGCCGGGCCCTCGCCGGCCTCGCCGTGGCTTCGGTGGCGGGGCGGGCCATGGGCGGCCAGGTCCGGGCCGTCGGCGTGCAGGGCGCCGACGTCACCCTCGATCTGGGCGGCGGCGTGCGGGCGCTGCTCGGTCCGCCGCGACAACTCGACGCCAAGTTGACGTCGCTGCGGAGCGTGCTCGTGGGGGCGCCGCCGAAGGGTCCGCAGACCATCGACGTGACGGTCCCGGCCGAGCCCACGGTGGGCCCTGGCTCCCCTTGACCGTCTGGGGGGTCGGCCGTATGGTTGGGCGCGCCGGTACCGGATCAAGCTGTGGTCGAGGGTGAGGGCACCTGGTGATCGGCGCCGACCCGACCGACATCGCGTGACCCTCGGTGACGGGCACCGGGGGATGGACGAGGAGAGTCGATGACCGGTCCTGGACAGAGCAGCTACTTCGCCCTCATCAAGGTCGTCGGCGTGGGCGGTGGCGGCGTCAACGCCGTGAACCGGATGATCGAGGCGAACCTGCGCGGCGTCGAGTTCATCGCCATGAACACCGACGCCCAGGCGCTGCTCATGAGCGACGCCGACCTGAAGCTCGACATCGGCCGGCAGCTCACCAGGGGTCTCGGGGCCGGCAGCGACCCCGAGATCGGCCGCCAGGCCGCCGAGGAGCACCGGGCCGAGCTCGAGGAGGCGCTGAAGGGCGCCGACATGGTCTTCATCACGGCCGGCAAGGGCGGCGGCACCGGCACCGGGGCGGCGCCGGTGGTGGCCGAGGTGGCGCGGTCGCTCGGTGCGCTCACCATCGGGGTCGTGACCCGCCCCTTCACCTTCGAAGGCCGGCGCCGGTCGGTGCAGGCCGAGGGGGGCATCGAGAAGCTCAGGGAGAAGGTCGACGCCCTCATCATCATCCCCAACGACCGGCTGCTCAACGTGTCGACGGAGAAGACGTCGATGGTCAACGCCTTCAAGATGGCCGACGAGGTCCTCCTCCAGGGCGTCCAGGGGATCACCGACCTCATCACCATCCCGGGCCAGATCAACACCGACTTCGCCGACGTCCGGACGGTGCTGGCCGGTGCCGGCAGCGCCATCATGGGCATCGGCCAGGCCTCGGGCGACGGCCGGGCCGTCAACGCGGCGCGCGCCGCCATCACGAGCCCGCTGCTCGAGGCGTCCATCGAGGGGGCCCGGGGCATCCTCGTCAACATCGCCGGCGGTCCCGACCTCGGGCTGTTCGAGGTCAACGAGGCCATGGAGATCATCCACGGCGTGGCCCACCCCGACGCCAACATCATCTTCGGCAACGTCATCGACGAGGCCATGGGCGAGGACGTGCGGGTCACCGTCATCGCCGCCGGCTTCGAGCGGTGGGAGGAGGGCCGCCTCGGCGAGCCCCGGCCCGACGAGCGCAGCCGCGTGCTCGGCCTCGAGCCCGTGCACGAGGACATCTTCTCGCTGCCCTCCGAGGACGACGACCTCGACTCGATCGACGACGAGTTCGACGTGCCGTCCTTCTTGCGCTGAGCGGCACGGTCGGTGGGCTCCCGGCGGGCGCCGGGACCGAGACGCCGTTGCGGCTGCCCGGCACGTCGGTGGCCGCCTTCTGGACGTCGCGGCGCCACGGCGACCAGCGGCGGTTCGCCGACGGCGGTCCCGCCCCAGCTCCGGCCCCGCCGGGGATGGTGCTGCGGCGTCTCCACCAGGTGCACGGCGACACGGTCGTGCGCGCCGACACCCAGGCGCCGCCGGGGGTGCCTCCGAGAGGCGACGCAGCACCATCTCCGGCGGCGCCGGGGGCGGGGCCGGTCCGCCGTCGGGGAACCGGCGCTGGTCGCCGTGGCGGCGCGACGTCCAGAAGGCGGCCACGGACGTCCCGGGCAGCAGCAACGGCGTCTCGGTCCCGG
>JAGWNV010000207.1 GCA_028872975.1 Acidobacteriota bacterium | reverse complement strand
CACGAGGGCGGGGCGGCGGCGGACCGAGAGGGGCACGGTCTTGTCGGGCCGGAAGGCGGGAAGGCCGCGTCCGCCGCCCACCCAGTCGGCGAGCGCCGACTCCTCGCCCGCCGCGTACCGGCCCGGGGGTTGCTCGAGGCGCACCGGGACGAGGTCGAGGCGCTGGCGCCGGCGCTCGGCGACGGCCCGCCCGACGGCCCCGACGCCACCGGCGTCGTCGTCGGCCACGCACACGACGACGGCTTCGGCCCCCGCCAGGGAGGCGGCCACCTGGGCCCCGTCGAGGACGAGGTGGGGGGCGCGCTGGAGGAGCACGGCGTCCTTGCCGCTGGCGGGCTCCCCCTCCATGGCGTTCACGAGGAGCAGGCCGCGCCGGCGCTGGCGGGCGAGGAGCTCCACCTTCGACGCGGTGGGGAACCCGGCGCCGCCCCTGCCGGTGAGCCCGGAGCGGGCCAGCTCCCCGAAGAGCCCCCTGGCACCGGCCGCACCGGCGAATGCGGCGGTGGGGAGCGGGCCGTGGACCGACAGATGGGTGTCGAGGTCGGGACCCCGCCCCGAGGCCACCCCGGCGAGCAGCCGGGCGCCGCCGGCGCGGGCGGCGGCGGTGGTGGCGGTCACCGTCATTCGGCCACCAGCACGCCCTGGACGGCGGTGCCGGAGATGGTGAGGTCGAGGCGGAGCACGAGCGAGCTCCCCGCCGCGTCGGCCAGCGACAGCTCGATGCGGGTCCCGTCGAGGCCGATCACGCTCCCCTGGTACAGCGTGGGCGAGCCGGCGGGGCCGAAGGTGGCGCTCGATCGGGCCATGGTGAGCCCGCCCTCGCCGTCGGCGGACCCGACGAGGTGGACGGCGAGCACGGCCTGCACCGTGCCTGAGGTGGTGGCCTGCACGTCGACGGCGCTCTGGCCGTCGTCGATGCCGTAGGAGCGGAGGCTGCCGGTGAGCGACACCCGGTACGGCGGTGCCGGCAGGGCGCTCGCCTGGGCGGCGGCCCGGCCGCCGGTCGCCGCCGTGCCACCGGCACCGCTCGCCGCCGTCCCGGCGGCCTTGGTGGCGGTCGTGCCCCGCAGGAGCGAGGAGGGGGTGCCGGCGCGCGCCGCCCAGCCCGCCTGGAGCGGGCCCGACAGGGCCCAGGAGGCGGTGCCGACGACGAAGACGGCCGAGGCCGTGGCCGCCGCCTTCCTGGCGCCGGCCCGAACCGGCCACCCCCGGGCCACGCGCCAGGCCACGGCGGCCACCACCGCCGCCACGCAGGCGGCCAGGAGCCCGGCGACCCAGGCGAGGCGGGGGTCGGTGCCCGTGCCGAGGGAGTGGAGGAGGGCCACCGGCCAGCACAGGTAGGCGAGCCAGTGCACCCCACGCCACAGGGCGGGCCGGATGCGCGACCGCAGGAGGCTCGTGATTCCCACGGCCAGGAGGAGGTCGACCCCCACGGTGCCGAGCCCGAGCCAGAGCCGGCGGTAGGGCGAGGTGAAGGGGACGAGGGCCGAGATCCAGCCGATGGGCGCGTAGCCGTCGGCCACCGTCGTGGCGATGTGGAGGCCGATGAAGACCGTGGAGAGCAGCGACAGGCGCCGGTGGAGGTCCTGCCAGGCGAACCGGGGCCACTCGGGGGTGGCGTGACGGACCGAGGTCGTGATGCCGAGCACGACGGTGGCGCTCAGGAGGACCATGGCGACGATTCCCGTCGCCCTCGTCATGTACCAGAGGGTGTGGGCGTTCACGGTCTCGCCCCGTCCGCCCGGCCAGGGCCGCCGGCGGGCGCAGGCCACCCCGGGGTCGTCACCACGGTGCCGTCGGCACCCACGAGACGGGCGGCCAGGCCCCTCGCCGTCAGCCGGGCCGGGGCGCGCTCGCCCCACACG
The DNA here is from genome assembly GCA_028872975.1 of Acidobacteriota bacterium. GTDB lineage: Bacteria > Actinomycetota > Acidimicrobiia > Acidimicrobiales > UBA8190 > UBA8190. The sequence goes on along the minus strand of JAGWNV010000207.1, from coordinate 3,137 downwards.
ACGGCGGCCGTGGCGGCGGCGTTGGCGTCGAGGCAGCTGGGTGCCGCCACGGTGACGAGCCTCCACACGACCGGGGCGCTGTCGCCGGTGCGGGGGTCGACGATGTGGTGCAGCCTCCGGCCCTCGCGGCGCCACGACCGCAGCTCGGTGCTCGAGCTGGCCAGGCCTCCCGAGGAGATGGTCACCACCTCGTCCACGGCGTCGGTGCCGGAGTCGGCGCCGACGCCGATGCTCCAGCCGCCCCTGGGCGGGCCGCCGGCCACGGCGACGTCGCCGCCGAGGCTCACGGCCACACCGGTGCCGAGGGCCGCCACCATGGCGGCGACCCGGTCGGCGGCGAGCGCCTTGGCGGTGGCGCCGAGGTCGAGGCGGACGCCGCGGGCGACTCTGGCCGCCTGTCGCCGCTCGTCGAGCTCGAGGAGCCGCCAGTTCGCCGCCGGCACGGTCGTCACGGCCTCCCCGCCCCAGGGGTCCACGGCGGCGAAGTCGCGGTCGTAGCCGAGGCCGGCCAAGCAGGCGCCGACGGTGGGGACCACGGCGCCCCTCGTCGTCCCGGCGACGGCGAGGGCCGCCTCGAGGGCGTCGAAGAGGACCGGGCCCACCGTGACCCAGGTCCCGGCCCGGTCCTCGAGGGCGGCGATCTCGGCGTCGGGTCGGAACCGGCTGCAGGCGCGGTCGACGGCCTCGAGATGGGCGCGGGCGACCGCCTCGGCGCGCCCCGCCAGGTCCCCGTCGGCGAGGACGAGGACGGCGTCGGTGCCGAAGGCCTCCAGCCGCACGGTGGCGGGGGCCGGGCCGACGGCGGACGGCGCGCCGCCGCTCATCGGACCGTCGAGCCGCCCGACACGACGACCGGGGGCGAGTACGAGGGGGCGACCGTCTGGGACTGGCCGGCGGAGGTCCCGGCCGACCCGGCGCCGGCGCTGCCCGAGGACGTGCCCGACGAGGACGAGCCCGTCGAGCCGGTGGTGGCCGAGGAGCCCGTCGAGGAGGAGACGCTCCCGGAGGCGCTGGAGGAGGCGGCCCCCGGGAGCTGGTGCGCGACGACGCCGGTGATGACGGCGGCTGCGGCGGCCGCCAGCCCTGCCACCCACCGGCCGACCTGCCTCGGGCGTGCGAGGGCGAGGTCGCGTCGGCGGCTGGCTCGGGTGGAGGGGAGGGTCGACGTCGGCGGCACCATGGGGACCATCCTGGGGAGGCTGACTGAACCGGCCATGAAGGGGGCCTTGGCGGTTCCTGTGGATCCGGGGCCGAGGTGGGGTCGACCGGGCCCGGGCACCGGGCCTGCCAGGGGTCTTTCCCCTTGATGGCCGGTTGGTGGCGGTACTACCACGCAAAGTGAAATGTTCCCCACAGGATTCGGGAAAGTCCTACGTTCTGTGGTTATGGAATCGACGGGGGGGAAGGCCGAGGTCTCGCTCAGCTCCCTCGGCCAGGCAGGGGTCATCCGCACCCAGCAGGCCGATGTCGGGGTGAGCCGTGAGCGGGCGAGGCGCAACCGGCTGCGCCGAGTGGCGGTGGCGCTGTCTCCGATCGCGCTGTGGGTGGTCGTGAGGGCCATCCTGTGGCCCTCGCACGTCGTCGCGACTCCCCATCTCTCGAGCGCGCTGCTGCCCTACCTGCCGGCCGTGCTCCTCATGCTGGTGCTCGTGGCGGTGATGGCCGGGCCGCTCCTCGGTGCCGGGAGGTCGCCACACGTCCTGTACCGGCCGAGCGAGATCGAGACCCGCTTCGAGGACGTCCGGGGTCTGGGCACCGTCGTGGAAGAGGTCGTGAAGAGCCTCAACCTCTTCCTCGCCCACCGGACCTTCTCCGAGCGCATGGGCGGCTCCCCGCGCCGGGCGCTGCTCTTCGAGGGCCCCCCCGGCACGGGCAAGACCTACATGGCCAAGGCCATGGCCAAGGAAGCGGGGGTGCCCTTCCTCTTCGTCTCGGCGTCGGCCTTCCAGTCCATGTTCTACGGCCAGACCAACCGCAAGATCCGGTCCTACTTCCGGGCCCTGCGCAAGTACGCCCGGCGCGAGGGCGGCGCCATCGGGTTCATCGAGGAGATCGACGCCATCGGCACCTCCCGGCGCGGGCTCTCGAGCGGCCGGAGCGAGGGCATCGCCGGGATCGTGAACGAGCTGCTCGTCCAGCTCCAGTCCTTCGACCAGCCTCCCACCGGCGTGCGCCTGCGGGGGGCCTTCGTCGACGCCTTGAACGCCTGGCTCCCGGCCGGCAGCCACCTCCGCAAGCCCCAGGCGGTGCCGGCCAACATCCTCGTCATCGCCGCCACCAACCGGGCGGCGGACCTCGACCCGGCACTGCTGCGGCCGGGTCGCTTCGACCGGACCATCTACTTCGACCTGCCCTCGAGGACGGGGCGGCGGGAGATCATCGACTACTACCTGGCCAAAAAGGCCCACGAGCCCGAGCTCGACGACCCGGACAGGCGCGAGACCCTCGCCGCGCTCACCTCCGGCTACACGCCGGTCATGATCGAGCACCTCTTCGACGAGGCCCTGGTGTGGGCCCTGCGCCGGGGTGCCGAGCACCTGTCGTGGGTGGACCTCCAGAAGGCCAAGATGACCGAGGAGATCGGCCTGGCCCAGCCAGTCGAGTACACCGAGGCCGAGCGCCGTACCATCGCCACCCACGAGTCGGGACATGCGACGGTGGCGTGGCTCGTCGGCACCGGGCGCACCCTCGACGTGCTGTCCATCGTGAAGCGCCGCCAGGCCCTCGGCCTCCTGGCCCACTCCGACTCGGAGGAGCGGTTCACGAAGACGCGCTCCGAGCTCCAGTCCGGCATCGAGATCGCCCTCGGCGGCATGGTGGCCGAGGAGATCTTCTTCGGCGAGACGAGCTCAGGCGTGGCCGGCGACCTCCAGACGGCGACGAGCGCCGCCTGCCAGATGGTCGGCGCCCTCGGCATGGGGGCGAGCCTCATCTCCCTGCACGCCGTCGACGCTCCCACGGCGGGAAACGTCGTGGCCAAGGTCCTCTCGAGCGACCGGGAGCGCGAGCAGGTCGACCGGATGCTCAACGAGGCCAAGGACCGCGTCCGGGCCATGATCGAGGAGCACCGTCACGTCGTGGAGGCCCTCCGGGACGCGCTGCTCGACCGCGACGAGCTCGTGGGTGGCGAGATCCTC
>JAGWNV010000206.1 GCA_028872975.1 Acidobacteriota bacterium | reverse complement strand
GCGGGCCAGTACTCGACGCGCTACGGGAAGGTCGAGGACATGGTCGTCGGCCTCGAGGTGGCCCTGGCCGACGGACGGATGGTCCGCACCGGCGGCGCCGGCCCCCGGGCCGCCGTCGGCCCCGACCTCACCCAGCTCTTCGTGGGCTCCGAGGGCGTCCTCGGCGTGATCACCGGCGCCACCCTCCGCCTGCACCCGGTGCCTGCCGCCCAGGCTCGGCGCGCCGTCGGCTTCCCGAGCTTCGAGGCCGGCCTCGAGGCCTGCCGGGCCGTCCTGCGCCGGGGGGTCACCCCGGCCGTCCTCCGCCTCTACGACGCCACCGAGTCCGGCCGGAACTTCGACCAGGGCGACACCAACGTCCTCGTCGTCCTCGACGAGGCCGACCCGGCGCTCCTCGAGCCGACCATGGCCGTCGTCGACCAGGAGTGCGCGGCGGCGGGCGCCCAGCCACTCGACACGGCGCTCGTGGAACGGTGGCTCGGGCACCGCAACGACGTGTCGGCCCTGGCGCCGCTCTATCGCGCCGGCATCGTCGTCGACACCATCGAGGTGGCGGCGCGCTGGTCGGCGCTGGCCGGCCTCTACGACTCGACCGTCGCCGCCCTCCGGGCCCGGCCCGGCACCCTGGCGGTGTCGGCGCACCAGTCCCATGCCTACGTGGACGGCGCCTGTCTCTACTTCACCTTCGCCGGCCGCCGGCCCGACGGCGACACCGCCGACGCCGCCGACGGCAGAGGGGGCGCTGACGGCACCGGTGACGGGGCGGCCAGCTGGGCCGAGCGGTACTACGTGGGGGCCTGGGACGCCGCCATGGCGGCGGTCCGGGCGGCCGGGGCGGCGGTGAGCCACCACCACGGCATCGGCCTCAACCGCGCCCGGTTCCTCCCCGATGCACTCGGCCCGGGCTTCGGCGTGCTCCGGGCCGTGAAGGAGGCCCTGGACCCCCGGGGCATCCTCAACCCCGGGAAGCTCGGCCTCCCCTCCCCCTTCGGCGAGGTGCCCTGGCCGTGAGCGTGCTCGTCGTGGACGTCGGCACCTCGAGCGTGCGGGCGTCGGTGGTGCAGGACGACGGCGCCGTCACCGCCGTGCACCGCCGCCCCATCCTCCCCTCGTCCCCGGCCCCGGGCTTCGTCGAGTTCGACGCCCTCGAGATGGCGGCGGCCGCCCTCGAGGTGGCGAGCGCCTCCCTGGCCGAGGCCACGGCGGCGGGTGCCACGGTGGCAGGGGTCGGCATCACGAACCAGCGCGCCTCCACCGTCGTCTGGGACCGCGCCAGCGGCTCCCCCGTCGGGCCGGGCATCGGCTGGCAGGACCTGCGGACGGTGGGGACCTGCCTGCTGCTGCGGGACCAGGGACTGCGCTTCGCCCCCAACGAGTCGGCCACCAAGGCCGCCATGCTCCTCGACATGGCCGACCCCGACCGCAGCCGCGACCTCTGCGTGGGGACCGTCGACACGTGGATCGCCTGGACGCTCTCCGGCGGCTCCCTTCACGTCACCGACCAGACCAACGCCGGCGTGACGGGGCTGCTCCTGGCGGACGGGAGCGGCTGGAACCCCGCCGTCCTCGAGGCCCTCCGCATCCCGGCCGCCTCGCTGGCGCGCATCGTCGACTCGACCGGCGCCGTGGGCGAGGCCCGGGCGCTGCCCGGTGCACCGCCCATCTGCGGCATCGCCGGCGACCAGCAGGCCTCGCTCGTCGGCCAGGGCTGCACCCGGCCCGGCCTGGCCAAGACGACGTTCGGTACCGGGGGGATGCTCGACGTCTGCGTCGGGGCCGTCCGTCCCCGCTTCGAGCGCCGGGGCGGCGCCGGCACCTTCCCCATCGCCGCCTGGCGGCGGGCCGGGCGGACCACCTGGGGGGTCGAGGCGGTGATGCTGTCGGCGGGGACGTGCGTGGAGTGGCTCCGCGACGACCTGGGGCTCATCGCCGACGCGGCCGAGTCCGATGCCGTGGCGGCGGCCTGCAGCGACACCGGCGACGTCTGGTTCGTCCCCGCCCTCCTCGGGCTGGGCACCCCGGTGTGGGACTTCGGGGCTCGCGGCACCCTGATCGGCATCACCCGGGGCACGGGCCGCCCCGAGGTGGTCCGGGCCGTCCTCGAAGGCGTCGCCCACCGCGGCGCCGATCTCCTGGAGGCGGCCGAGGCCGACACCGGCCTGTCGGTGGCGACCCTGCGGGTGGACGGCGGCATGACCGCCAACGCCACGTTCCTCCAGGCCCTCGCCGACGCCGCCGGGCGGCCCGTCGAGGTGGCGCCGGTGACCGAGGCCACCACCCTGGGGGCCGCCTACCTGGCCGGGCTGGCCCTCGGCACCTTCGCCGACGAGGAGGAGGTGGCCGACTGCTGGCGGCCGGCACGGCGCCTCGAGCCGACGATCTCCGACGCCGCCCGCCGCAGCCGTCGGGCCCGGTGGCTCGAGGCCCGGGAGCGGTCCCGGCGCACGGTGCCGGAGCTCTCCACCCTCGAATTCTGACCGCGGTGCCGGCGCAGGCGGTACGCCGGCGGGCCGGTGCGGTCAGGAGGCCAGGAGGGCGAGGGCCTCTTCGAAGGAGGCGCCGCCCTCGAGCAGCGGCCGGAAGCCCATGAGCTGGCGGGGCCGGCTGAAGGCGATGGCCCCCGTCAGGGTCCCGGCGCGGCCGTAGACGGCGACGAAGCGCTCTTCGTCGACGGACCCGTCGACGACCTCCACGTCGTCGTCGGGCGACGGCGTGCCGAGCATCTGGATCTTCACGTCGTACTGGTCGGACCAGAAGTAGGGCACGGGACGGTAGGCCTCGGCCGCCTCCCGTCCGGCGAGGAGGCTCCGGGCGGCGTGCATGCCCTGCTCGGCGGCGTTGGTCCAGTGCTCGATGCGCCGGTCGGTCCCGGCCGCCTCGTCCCGCCACCGGGCCAGGTCGCCGGCCACGACGACGCCGTCGGCGGCGTGCAGGGTGGCGTCGCTCACCACGCCGTCGCGGAGCTCGAGGCCCGATCCCTCGAGCCAGCCGGTGGCGGGGGCGACGCCGATCCCGACGAGAACGACGTCTGCGGGCACGACCGAGCCCTCGGCGAGCTCCACGCCGCGCACCCCGCCCTCCTCGACGGCGAGGCCGGAGACGGCGGTGCCGGTGCGCAGGGCCACGCCGTGGGCGCCGTGGAGGGCGGCGCAGGCGGCACCCATCCGGGCGCCGAGGGCGCGCTCGAGAGGGACGGGCAGCGCCTCGAGGACGGTCACCTCGAGGCCGCGTCCGTGACAGGTGGCGGCCACCTCCGAGCCGATGAACCCGGCGCCGATCACGACCAGGCGTGTGGCGGGATCGGCGGTGGCGGTGGCCAAAGCGGCGCAGTCGTCGAGGGTCCGCAGCAGGTGCACGCCGGCCACCTCCCCGGTGCCCGGGAGGGCCCGGGGCTCGGCGCCGGTGGCGAGCACGAGCCCGTCGAAACCGAGGGTGCCCCCGTCGTCGAGCTCGAGGCGCCGGCCCTCGAGGTCGAGGGCGGTGGCGCGGCAGCCGAGGCGCATGTCGAGCGACAGGGCCTCGAGCTTCTCCTTGGTCCGCAGCACGACCCGGTCGAGGCCCCAGGTGCCGGCCAGGAGCTGCTTGGACAGCGGGGGGCGGTCGTAGGGGACGTGGTGCTCGGCGCCGAGCAGGACGAGAGGCCCGCGATGTCCCTGCGCACGGAGCTTCTCGGCGGCCCGCAGGCCGGCCAGGCCGCTGCCCACCACCGCCACGGTGGCGTCGAGGTCGAGGGGAGCCATGGTGCGGGTGGCGGGAGGACGGAGGGGGAGGTCCTCAGGCCCCGAACATGGCCAGCCACTGCTGGACGCTCTGGGGCCGGAAGACGTAGTTGCGCAGGCGGGTCTCGCCCAGGGTGGCCGAGGGCTCCGGCGAGTAGAGGTGGCCGGGATAGAGCACGACGTCGTCGCCGAAGCGGGCCAGGCGGGTGGTGAGCGACTCGTACATCTGCTCGGGATCCCCGCCGGGGAGATCGGTGCGGCCGCAGCCGTCGAGGAAGAGGGTGTCGCCGGACACGAGCCGGCCGGCCACGGCGAAGCACTGGCTGCCGGGGGTGTGACCGGGGGTGTGGACGAGCTCGATCTCGAGCTCACCCACGCCCACGACGTCACCGCTGTCGTGCTGGACCAGGTCGCCCTCGCCGAGGCCGGTGGCCTTGGCCACCCAGGGGGCCTCGGTCCGCTGGACGTGCACGGGAACCTGGACGCGACCGAGGAGGTCGGTCACCCCCTCGATCGGGTAGCCCATGAGCGACCCGCCCACGTGGTCGGGGTGGTAGTGGGTGGCGAGCACCCCGTCACAGGCCATGTCGTCGGCGGCCAGCACGTCGAGGAGCCCGCCCACGTCGTAGGCGGGGTCCACCACCACGGCCTTGCCGGCCACCCGGTCGCCGATCAGGTAGCTGAAATTGACCATCTGCCCCGCCACCAGGTCCTCGGCGGCGAAGTCGCGGCCGGCGAGGAGCTGACGGAAGTAGAGGCGGTCGTCGACGTCGGCCATCGTCGTCCCAGGGTAGCGGCCGGTCACCGGTACACCTTCCGGGGGAAGACGCCGTGCGGGCCCGCCACCCGGTCGAGGAAGAGCAGGCCGTCGAGGTGATCGAGCTCGTGCAGCACGGCGCGGGCCTCGAAGGCGTCGACCTCGAGGACCCGGCGCTCGCCGCCGGGGTCCCGGCCGGCGACGGTGAGGCGGGTGGCGCGGGCCACATCGCCGGTGAGGTCGGGCACGCTCATGCACCCCTCCCTGGCGATCTCCGGGCCCGACGCCGCGACGACCTCCGGGTCGAACAGGACGAAGGGACCGTGACAGGACCGGGCCTTTCGGTGCCCGGTCACGTCCACGGCCAAGGCCCGGAGGGCGGCGCCGATCTGGGGGGCGGCCAGCCCGACGCAGGCCGGCGAGGCGGCCATGGTGTCGAGCAGGTCCTCGGCGAGCCGCCTGGCAGCGTCGTCCACGACGCCCACCGGTGCCGCCGGGGTGCTCAGCACAGGATGGGGCAGCTGCAGGACGGGGCGGACGGGCACGGACGGGCTCCAGCGCGGCGGGCCG
>JAGWNV010000205.1 GCA_028872975.1 Acidobacteriota bacterium | reverse complement strand
CTCCAGCAGGTCCCTCCCATGGTCTCGGCCCGCAAGGTGGGGGGCCGGCGACTCCACGAGCTGGCCCGGGAGGGCATCGAGGTCGAGCGCCAGCCCCGGGCGGTGGTGGTGTCGCGCTTCGAGGTCGAGGCGGGGGACGAGCCGGGCGTGTTCCGCATCGCCGTGGACTGCACCACCGGCACCTACGTGCGGGTGCTCGCCGCCGACCTGGGCCTGGCGCTCGGCGGCGGCGCCCACCTGCGGCACCTCCGGCGGGTTGGGGTCGGGTCCTTCGGCCTCGAGGAGTCCCACCGACTCGAGGAGCTCGTGGCCGCCCATGTCCTCAGCCCGGCCCAGGCGCTCCGGGACCTGGCCCAGGTGGAGATCGACGCCGAGCTGGCCCGGGGGGTGCGCCACGGGCTCCCCCTCGACCGGGTGGTGGTGGGGGCGGGCGGCGACGGTCCCTGGGCCGTCGTCGACGACCGCGGCCGGCTCCTCGCCGTCTACGAGGGGACCGAGACCGACCGGCTGGTGGCCGCCTGCGTCCTCGAGAGCAGCGGATAACCGGCCGGTAACCTCGCGACGATGGAGGTGGCGCGCGGCCTCGACGGCCTGGTTCCCCCGGCGAGGGGCTCGGCTGTGACCATCGGCGCCTACGACGGCGTGCACCTCGGCCACCGCCACGTGATCGGCCTGCTCCGGGACCGGGCGGCGCCACGGGGGCTCGAGACGGTGGTCGTGACCTTCGACCGCCACCCGGCCACGGTGGTCCGCCCGGCGTCGGCCCCGAAGCTCCTCACCGACCTCGAGCAGAAGCTCGAGCTCCTCGCCTCGACGGGGGTGGACCGGACCGTGGTCGTCGCCTTCGACGAGGCGCGGGCCAACGAGTCGGCCGAGGACTTCGTCACCGAGGTCCTGGTGGGCGCCCTCGGGGCCCGCCTCGTCGTGGTGGGGCGGGACTTCCACTTCGGCCACGGCCGCAAGGGGAACGTGACCCTGCTCACCGAGATGGGCGCCACCGAGGGCTTCGAGACGACCGGCATCGAGCTCGCGGACGACGCCGGGGGCGACCCGGTCTCCTCCACCCGCATCCGCCGGCTCCTCGCCGACGGGGAGGTCCGGGCCGCGGCGGGGCTGCTCGGCCGGTGCCACGAGGTCCGGGGCCAGGTGGCCCGGGGCGACGGCCGCGGCGGCAGCGCCCTCGGGATGCCCACCGCCAACATCGCCGTGCCCCCCGAGATCCTCCTGCCCGCCGAGGGCATCTATGCCGGCCGGTGCCGGCTCCCCGACGGGAGGCGGTGCAAGACGGCCGTCTCGCTCGGCCGCCGGCCCACCTTCTACTCCGAGGGGGCCCCGGCGCTGCTCGAGGCCCACCTCATCGGCTTCGAGGGCGACCTCTACGGCGCCGAGGTCCGCCTCGAATTCGTCGACCGGCTCCGGGAGGAGCGGCGCTTCGAGTCGGTGGGGGAGCTCGTGGCCCAGATGCGGGCCGACGTGGCGCAGGCCGACGCCCTGCTCGGGGCCGAAGGCGCCTGAGCCCCCGCCGCCGGTGTGCGGGCGCCTCTGACCAGGCAGGGCGCGGCCCGAACCGGCAGGCCCGGGAGCCGTCCTGCTAGAGTGATCTCCGATCCGGGATGTCGTCCCGGTGGTCCCAGGGGCACGGCGCCTTCCGCGCCAGCGCCCCGAGCATCCTCCCGAGCGTTGCCTGCACATGCCTGACAAGACTGCGACGATCACCGAGCATCGTCTCCACGACACCGACACGGGCTCGCCTGAGGTCCAGATCGCGCTCCTCACCGAGCGGATCTCGCACCTCACCGAGCACCTGAAGGTGCACAAGGGTGACCATCACACCCGGCGGGGGCTCATGAAGCTGATCGGCCGTCGCCGCAGGCTCCTCGACTACGTGCGGGACAACGACGTGGAGCGCTACCGGACCATCATCGGCAAGCTCGGCATCCGCCGGTAGGCGGAGCAGACCGCGGCACCGGCCAGCCGTCAGCTGCCAGTCGCCGACTACCTCCAGCGCAGCCGTCCGCACGGGGCGAGGCCCCGGCGGGGCGAGCACCGGGACGATCGCCCGGGGGAGAGGTGGCCGACCACTGGGAACTGGCCTGGCACGGTGCCCGTGACAGACAGGAGAACCCAATGACGCAAGCCGTCAGCGTGTCCGGCCCCATCAGCGGCACGGACCGTACCCTCAGTTTCGAGACCGGCAAGCTGGCCGGCCAGGCCGACGGGGCGGTGGTGGGCCGCATCGGCGACACCATGGTGCTCGTCACCGCCACCGCCGCCCGGTCGGTGCGCGAAGGCGCCGACTTCTTCCCGCTCACCGTCGACATCGAGGAGCGGATGTACGCGGCCGGGAAGATCCCCGGCTCGTTCTTCCGGCGTGAGGGCCGGGCCACCGACCAGGCCATCCTCACCTGCCGGCTCATCGACCGGCCCCTGCGGCCCTCGTTCCCCGAGGGGTTCCGCAACGAGGTCCACGTGGTGGGGACCATCTTCGGCGCCGACCAGGAGAACCCCCACGACGTCCTCGCCATCAACGCCGCCTCGGCGGCCCTCATGCTGTCGGGCATCCCCTTCGACGGGCCCATCGGGGCCGTGCGGATCGCCTGGACGACCGAGGGCACCTGGACGGCGCACGCCACCTACCAGGAGGGCGATGCCTCCTGCTTCGAGCTGGTGGTGGCGGGCCGGGCCCTGTCCGAGGCCCCCGATGCCGAGATCGCCATCATGATGGTGGAGGCGGGTGGCACCGAGCGGTCCTGGCAGTACTACGAGGCCGGTGCCCCCAAGGTGACCGAGGAGGTCCTCGCCGAGGGCCTCGAGGCCGCCAAGACCTGGATCCGGGAGTCGATCCAGCTCCAGCGGGAGCTCGTCTCGAAGGCCGGCGCCAAGCCCACCATCTCCTACGAGCTCTTCGTCGACTACGCCGACGACGTCTTCGCCCGGGTGTCGGAGGTGGGCACCGAGGCGCTGTCGAAGGCCAACACCATCACCCAGAAGGCCGAGCGCAACGCGGCGGTCGACGAGGCCACCGCCCAGGTGATCGCCCAGCTGGCCCCCGAGTTCCCCGACCGGGAGCGGGAGATCAAGGCGGCGGCGCGTTCGCTCGTGAAGAAGCTCGTCCGGCGCCGGATCGTGGAGGAGGGCGTCCGTATCGACGGCCGGTCCACCACCGACATCCGGCCGCTGCACGCCGAGGTGCACCTCGTCCCCACGGCCCACGGGTCGGGCCTCTTCGAGCGGGGCGAGACCCAGGTCCTCAACTTCACCACCCTGGGCATGCCCCGGATGAACCAGCTGCTCGACACCATCGGGATCGACGACTCGAAGCGCTACATGCACCACTACAACTTCCCGCCCTACTCGACCGGCGAGACCGGCTTCATGCGCGGCCCCAAGCGCCGGGAGATCGGCCACGGACTGCTGGCCGAGCGGGCCCTGTTGCCGGTGGTGCCCCTCGAGGACGAGTTCCCCTACACCCTGCGGCTCGTCTCGGAGGTCCTGTCCTCCAACGGCTCGACGTCGATGGCCTCGGTGTGCGGCTCCACCCTCTCGCTCATGGACGCCGGGGTGCCCATCAAGGCCCCGGTGGCCGGCATCGCCATGGGACTCGTCCACGACGGGGACGCCTACGTCACCCTCACCGACATCCTCGGGGCCGAGGACGCCTTCGGGGACATGGACTTCAAGGTGGCCGGCACCGCCGAGGCCGTCACGGCCCTCCAGCTCGACACGAAGATCGACGGCCTGCCCGCCGACGTGCTGGCCAAGGCCCTCCACCAGGCCCGCGACGCCCGGCTCAAGATCCTCGACGTCATGCTCGGGGCCATCGCCGAGCCGCGCCAAGAGGTGAGCGAGAACGCCCCCAAGATCGTCTCGTTCCAGATCCCCGTCGACCGCATCGGCGAGGTCATCGGGCCCAAGGGGAAGGTCATCAACGCCCTCCAGGCCGAGACCGGCGCCGACATCACCGTGGACGACGACGGGCTGTTCGGCGTGGTCACCATCGGGGCCAAGGATGGCGGTGCCGTGGAGGAGGCGCGCCGGCGCATCTACATGATCGTCGAGCCGCCCGAGGCCGAGGTGGGGGCGAACTACCCGGGCAAGGTGGTGAACATCACCAAGTTCGGCGCCTTCGTGAACATCCTCCCGGGGCGCGACGGGCTGCTCCACATCTCGAAGATCGGCGGCGGCAAGCGGGTCGAGCGGGTGGAGGACGTCCTGTCGCTCGGCCAGGAGCTCGAGGTCCGGGTCGACGACATCGACCCCCAGGGCAAGGTGTCGCTGTCGCTGGTGGGGGAGCCGCCCTCGGGGCCGACGGGACCGCCGAGCAGCGGGGGCAACGGCGCCAGCGCCGGCGGCGAGCGTCGCGGCGGCCCGGCCGTCGCCTCCTTCGAGGACGCCTTCGAGGCCGAGCTGGCCGGCGAGCTGGGCGACCTCGGCCCCGGCCCCGAACGCGGGTCGGACCGCGGTGCTGACCGCGGCGGCTCGGACCGGGGCTCCGATCGCGGCCGGTCGGGAGGTCGAGACCGCAGGCCCCGGCGTCGGTGAGCCCCTGCCGGCCGGCGGGGCCGGCGACGGTCCGTGCGCCAACGCCGCAGGCGCGGCGCGCCCCGTGATCCGCATCGACACTCTGGACTGCGGGGCCCGCCTCGTCACCGAGACGATGGCCGACGTCCGCTCGGCGGCGGTGGGGGTCTGGGTCGGCACGGGGTCGCGCGACGAGGACGACGCCCGGGCCGGCGCCTCGCACTTCCTCGAGCACCTGCTCTTCAAGGGCACCCCCACCTGGGGAGCGGCCGCCATCGCCGAGGCCGTCGACGAGGTGGGAGGCGACATGAACGCCTTCACCACCAAGGAGTACACGGCCTTCTACATCCGGCTGCTCTCCGAGCACCTCCCCCTCGGGCTCGACGTCCTCGGGGCGATCATGACCGACCCGGCCCTCGCTCCCGCCGACGTCGACGCCGAGCGCCAGGTCATCCTCGACGAGATCCTCATGCACGCCGACGAGCCGACCGACCTGGCCGCCGAGCTGTGTTCGGGGGCGATGTTCCCCGGCCATCCCCTGGGCCGGGAGGTCCTCGGGGTTCCCGCCAGCG
>JAGWNV010000204.1 GCA_028872975.1 Acidobacteriota bacterium | reverse complement strand
GGGTCCTGCACGGGCACGCCTGCGCCGCCTGCGCCATGTTCGTCTTCCTCGCCGCCGCGGCCGGGACCAACAGCGTGGTGGGCTTCCGGGACCGGACCGGCAGGGTCTACGCCTGGACCTACGGGATCGTGGGGATGGCCATGGTCGTCGCCGGCGTCCTCTTCGTCGTCCTCCAGGGCCACGACCAGACGGCGCTGGGAGGCCACCTCGTGCTCACGATCGAGGTCGTCGAGATCGGCCTGTTCGTGGTCTTCTGGGCGCTCCAGACCGTCGAGCGCTGGACCGAGACGGTCTGACCGGGCGGCCCGGCTCGGGGGCGTGAGCGCCGGATCTACGACCCGGGCTCGACGAAGTCGCCCATGACGTCGGCGGCGAACGCCTCGACGCGCCCGTCGCCCTCCGAGGGCCAGCCGCACACGAGGTAGCCGAAGCCTGCCTCCTGCCACTTGGCGGCGTGCCTGCGGGCGGTGCCGAGGTCGTCGAGCGACAGGGAGGCGGCCCGCACGATCGAACCCGGGTCCCGCCCGGCCTCGGCGGCGAGCTCGTCCAGCCTCTCGTTCACCGGTGCCAGCGAACCCGGGGTCCCGAAGGCGTGCCAGACGTCCGCGTACCTGGCCACCAGTGGGAGGGTGCGCCGTGGGCCGGTGCCCCCGATCCAGATGGGGGGATGCGGTCGCTGCACGGGCAGGGGGCGCATCTGGGCCTGCTCGAGCGACACGCGCCGGCCCGCGTAGGAGACGACCTCCCCCGTATAGAGGCGGGTCAGGATCTCGAGGGTGTCCTCGAGGAGGTCGAAGCGCTCGCCGGCCGGGGGGAACGGGATGCCGAGCTCGGTGTGCTCCTTGTCGTACCAGGCGGCCCCGAGGGCGAGCTCGAGGCGCCCGTGGCTGGCGTGGTCGACGGTGAGGGCCTGGGCGGCCAGCACCGAGGGGTGGCGGTAGGTCACGCCCGTCACGAGGAGTCCCAGGCGGATGCGCGAGGTGGCGCCGGCCAGTGCCGCCAGCGTCGTCATGCCCTCGAAGGTCTCCCCGGGCCCCTCGCCGTACATGGGCTCGAAGTGGTCGAAGCCCCAGACGCCGTCGAAGCCGAGCGCCTCGGCCAGCTGGACGCGCCGGACGAGCTCGTCCCACGACATCCGCTGCTGGGCGACGTCGAGGCCGAACCGCATGCCCGCCGTCATGCGACGGTCACGGGCAGGGTCTCCCACCCGCGCACGGTCGAGGTCGGCGAGAGCCGGGCGCCGGCGAGGTCGACCTCCCACTCCGGGAAGCGGTCGAGGACCTCGTCGAGCGCGATCCGCCCCTCGAGGCGGGCGAGGGCGGCCCCCAGGCAGGAGTGGATCCCGTGGCCGAAGGTCAGGTGCTTGCCGACCTCCCTGCCGATGTCGAACCGGTCGCCGTCGGGGTACCGCCGCTCGTCGCGGTTGGCCGCTCCCACCAGGAGCAGGATGGCGCTCCCGGCCGGCACGGTCGTGCCGTGGAACTCCACGTCCTGCGCCACGTACCTCCCGACGTGGGGCCCGGGCGGCTCGTAGCGGAGGATCTCCTCAATGGCGTTCGGGACGAGGGACCGGTCGCCCACGAGCGCCCTGCGCTGGTCGGGATGGTCGGCGAGGAGCTTGCCCGTCCAGCCGATGAGCCTCGTCGTCGTCTCGTTCCCGGCACCGGCGATGACGCTCACGTAGGTCAGCACCTCGTCCCGGCTGAGGCGCCGCACGGCGCCGGTCTCGTCCTCGAACTCGGCGTGGAGGAGCTCGGTCATGATGTCGTCCGACGGGTGGTCGAGCCGCCAGTCGATGTAGTCGCCGAACATCTCGGCGCCGAAGTCGGCCGACAGCTCCATGGGCTTCCCGGCCTCCGTCCTGAGCCGGGCGTCGACCTCGTCGCGGACGGCTTCCTGGTCCGCCTCGGGGACCCCGAGCAGCATGCCGATCACCCGCATCGGCATCTGGGAGCCGAGGTCGGCGACGAAGTCGAACCCTCCGGACCCGACCAGGGGATCGAGGCTCACGGCGCAGAGCTCCCTGATCTTCGGCTCCAGCGCCGCCACCCGGCGGGGCGTGAACACCCGGGAGAGCAGGCGCCGGTAGATGGTGTGCCGTGGGGGGTCCTCGAAGATCAGGGTGCCGGGGGGGATCTCGGTGTCCGACTTGATGAGCTCGAGGATGACGCCTCTGCCCGACGGGTGGGTCTCGGGGTCGAGCAGTCCCCGGGCCACGTCGTCGAACCGGCTCACGGCGTAGAAGTCGTAGGCCTCGTTGTAATAGAGGGGCGCCTCTTCCCGGAGTCGCCGGTAGACCGGGTACGGATCGGCGTTGATGGCGATGTCGTACGGGTCGTAGTACACATCGCTCGGACTCAGGACCGGCACTCGTCCACCCCCCGCATTCGGACCTGCAGACTCTGGCATCACGGTGCCGTCGTTCGCAACGGGCCGGGAGGAGGCAGAATCGGCGTCGTGGCCGGCCGGGGGCGGAGCAGCTCGTGAACCCGCTCGGCGAGCTCGGCGAGCTGGCGGCGGCGCTCCCGAGCGGTCCGGGCGCCCTGCTCACCGATCCCGACGTCGTCGAGGGATACCGCGTCGACCGTTCCGGAGGTGCCGAGGCCGGCAGGCCGCTGGCGGTGGTGCGGGCCGCCGGGACCGCCGACGTCCAGGCCACGCTGCGCTGGGCCGGGGCCCGGCGGGTGCCGGTGGTGCCCCGGGGGGCGGGCACCGGCTTGTCGGGGGGCGCATGTGCCGTCGACGGGTGCATCGTGCTCTCGACCGAGCGGATGCGGCACCTCGAGATCGACCCGCCGGCGCAGGTGGCGGTGGTCGGGCCAGGGCTGTTGAACGGCGAGCTCAAGCAGGCCGCCGCCGCCCACGGGCTCTGGTACCCGCCCGACCCGTCCAGTTTCGAGATCTGCTCCATCGGCGGCAACGTGGCCACGAACGCCGGCGGGCTCTGCTGTCTCAAGTACTGGGTCACCACCGACTACGTCCTCGGGCTGGAGGTGGTCTTGGCCGACGGCCGGGCGCTCCGCCTGGGCGGGCGGACGGTGAAGGACGTGGCCGGCTACGACCTGAAGCGCCTCTTCACCGGGAGCGAGGGCACCTTGGGCGTCATCACCGAGGTGACCCTGCGGTTGGTGCCGCCGGCGGGGCCGAAGACGACCTTGGTGGCGGCCTTCGCCGACGTCACGGCCGCCGGCCGGGCCGTCACCTCCGTGCGGTCCCGGGCTCGTCCCGCCGTGCTCGAGTTCATGGACGCCGCCGCCCTCGCCGCCGTGGAGGCGCAGCTCCACATGGGACTCGACCCCTCCTGGCGGGCCCTGGTCCTGGCGGCGTCGGACCTGGCCGGCCCGGCGGCGGCCGAGGAGGTTGCCGCCATGGTCGGCGCCTGCGAGGCGGAGGGCGCCGTCGAGGTCGCCTTCACCGACGACCCGGTGGAGGGCGAGCAGCTCCTCGCCGCCCGCCGGATGGCCATCCCCGCCGTCGAACGACTGGGCACGGTCCTCATCGAGGACGTGGGGGTGCCCCTCGACCGCATCGCCGAGCTGGTGGGCGGCATCGCCGGGATCGCCGAGGCCCGGGCCACCACCATCGCCGTCATCGGCCACGCCGGCGACGGCAACTTCCACCCGCTCGTGGTCTTCGACGCCGCCGACGCCGAGGCCGGCGCCCGGGCCCGTCAGGCCTTCGCCGAGGTGATGGACCTCGGCCTGGCCCTGGGCGGGACGATCACCGGCGAACACGGGATCGGGACCTTGAAGCGGCCCTGGCTGCGGGCCCAGGTGGGCGACGACGTCTTGGACCTCACCCGCCGGATCAAGGAGGCCCTCGACCCGCTGGGGATCCTGAACCCGGGCAAGGCCTTCTGAACGGGGACCCGGTCGCACTGCCCGGTGGCGCACCGTGAGCCTGCGCTCGGCGACGAGGCATGATCGTGGCGCATGCCGGTCTTCGACGGGGGCCTGCCCCACAGCCGTGACGACTTCTTCCCGGCGCCGCCCGAGGATCCCGAGACCCGTGAGAGCGCGTCGATCTGGGTCTGCGAGGCCACGGGCGCGCTGGGCATGCCGAGGATCGGCGTCGAAGCCGTGGCCAGGTCCTGGGAGGCCCGCGGCTTCCAGGTGAACGTCGGGTTCCCCGACGGCCGCCTGTTCGTCGCCCTGGGACAAGGAGAGGGCCGCTCACCCGTCGACGACGACGGCACCTGTCGCACCTTCGGCGCCGGCGGCCTCGAGTTCAGATGCGCCGAGCCCTTCTCCCGCACCGACGTGCGCTTCGAGGGCACCGCCCTCGCCACCGCTGCCGGCCGGCTGGCGGCCGGGGACTTCACCGGCGCCGAGGTGCCGCTGCGGATCGAGGTCGCCTTCGAGGCGGCCGCCCCGCCCTGGGTCTCGGGCACCCTCAACGCCGACGCCCGGGCCATGTTCGACGAGGGGTTCGCCGGGGGGTTCATCTCCCCCCGCTACGAGCAGCTGGGGACCTGCCGGGGGACCCTCGGGGTCGGTTCGGACGGGTGGGCCTTCGAGGGAACGGCGCTGCGCGTCCACCGCCAGGGGCCCCGCGACGTGCTCGGGTTCTGGGGGCACTGCTGGGCCAGCGCCCTCTTCCCGAGCGGCCGGGGGTTCGGCGTCCTCGCCTTCCCCGACCGGCCCGGGGCCGGTGCCTACAACGAGGGCTTCGTCCTCGACGGCGGATCCCTGGTGCCGGCCACCGTCGTGGACCCGCCCTGGCTGCGACGCCAGACGCCCTCGGGCGAGGACGTCTCGTTCACCCTGCACACCTCCTCGGGCGACGTCCGTGTCGCCGGGGAGACGATACTGTCCTCCTGCCTCCCCGGGGGCCAGTCGCCGGAGTTCCCTCCTGCCCTCCACCAGGCCTGCGTCCGCTACCGCCTCGAGGGCGAGGAGGCCTTCGGGATGATGGAGCGGTCGATCCCCGTCGACCAGCTGGCGGGCTGAGGCGGCCCGTCGTGCTGCACGCCGGGACGCTCGTCGAGCGGGCGCGGTCACGGACCGGGTCGGAGGAGTTCGGGGCCGACACCTGGCAGGAGGGCCTCGACCGCCTGGTGCGCTCCTTCAACGAGGAGGCGTCGCTGACCGAGCTGGGCGAGCAGGTGGTGGCCG
>JAGWNV010000203.1 GCA_028872975.1 Acidobacteriota bacterium | reverse complement strand
GACCTCCCTGCTCATCAGGGCGCAGCCTATCCCGAAGGCGGTCAGGTTTCCAGCGATTTGCGGTAGACGTTCGTCTCCCGGGCCACGAAGCCGAGGCGCTGGTAGAGGCGATTGGCCGCCTCCCTCGAGGGCCGGGACGTGAGGTCCACGTTGCGACATCCCATGGCACGGGCCTTGGCCACGGCGGCGTCGGTCAGTGCAGCGCCGACGCCCTTGTTGCGTACCGACGCGTCCACCACGACGTCCTCGATCCAGGCCCGAAGGCCGCTCGGGATGCGGAAGGTGGCCAGGGTGAGCGACCCGACGACGTCCCCGCCGTGACCGAGACGGGCCACGAGCAGCGCCACGGCGGGTGACTCCACCATGGCCCGCACGTCGTCCTCTGTCGGCGGGGGTGCCGACGAGGACAGCTGCGGGAGGAGGCGCTGGAGTGCCGCCACCACCTCGGGGACGACGGCGGTGACCTCCTCGACGACGACGCCGGTCCGCTCGCCGGTCACGGCGGCAGTGTAGCGACGGCCTCAGCGCCCCTGGTCCTCGGGGAGATGACCCATGAGGGCGTCGTGGTAGCGGTCCGATCCCGTCTCGGTGGGGCTCGTGTGGATCACGGCGCTGGCCAGCCGGGGCACCTCGTGGAGGAGCCGGTGGTGCGCCTCGGTGGCGATGGCGTGCGCCTCCACCAGGCTCAGCCCGCTGTCGGAGGACACCTCGATCTCGGCCCGCAGCTCGTGGCCGACCCAGCGGATCCGCACCACCTGGACGCCGTCGATGCCGGGCACCGCCCGCAGCACCCCCTCCACCTCGTCGACGAGCTCGGGGTCCACGCTGTCCATGAGCCGCCGGTAGACCTGCCTGATCGCCCCGAGCAGCACCACGACGACGAGGACCGTGATGACGAGGCCGACGATCGGGTCCGCCCTGGGGGCGCCGGCTCCGACGGCGATGGCGCCGGCCACCACGGCCAGGGAGGTGAGGCCGTCGGTGCGGGCGTGGAGACCGTCGGCCACCAGGGCGGCCGAACCGATCCGCCGGCCCACCCGGACCCGGTAGACGGCGACCAGCTCGTTGCCGGCAAAGCCGACCAGGCCGGCGACGGCCACCCACGGCGTCCCGTGGACGGCCGAAGGATGGAGGAGACGGTGGACCGACTCGTAGGCGGCCACCGCCGTCGAGGCGGCCATGAAGCCGACGATGCTGATGCCGGCCAGGTCCTCGGCCCGGCCGAAGCCGTAGGTGTAGCGCCGGGTGGGCGGCCGCGATCCCATGCGGAAGGCGAGGGCGAGGGGCACGGCCGTGAGGGCGTCGGCGAAGTTGTGGACGGTGTCGGCCAGGAGGGCGACGGAGCCGGTGAGGAGGCTGACGAGCAGCTCCACGGCGGCGGTGACGGCCAGCCCTGCCAGCGAGACGAACACGGCCCGGATCCCCTCGGCGGTCGACTCGAGGGCCCGGTCGGCGGAGGCCGCCCCGTGGGAGTGGGGATGGAACATCCCCCGCAGGATCCCGCCGATCCCTCCGCCGTGGCCGTGCGCCTCGTGGCTGTGGCCGTGTGCGTCGCCGCCGTGCCCGTGGTGGTCGTCGCCCTCGTGGTGGTGACCCTGCCCGTCGTCCACCGGGACCTCCTGCCGCCCGCGTCCGGGCTCCGAGCCTAGGGTGACGCCCGTGCAAGCAGAGGGAGCGACGGCAGTCCCGTCCACCGCCGGTCGCCCAGGGCGGCGGCCCAACATCCTCCTCGTCGTCTCCGACCAGGAGCGCCAGCGGGGCTGGCTGCCCCCGTCGGTGTCCCTGCCGTGGCGCGACCGGCTCATCGCCGAAGGCCTCGAGTTCACCCGGTACTACACCCACTCCTCACCCTGCTCGCCCAGCCGGGCCAGCCTGTTCACCGGCAGGTACCTGCCCGGCCACGGGGTGGTCGACAACGTGATCATGCCCGAGCACACCGAGCTCGACCCGGCGGTGCCCACGCTGGGCTCGATCCTGGGCGGCGCCGGCTACCGGTGCTCCTACATCGGCAAGTGGCACCTCTCCCAGGCGGCCCAGCCCGACATGGCGGCCTACGGGTTCGCCGACTGGGACGGCAACGACCGCCACTTCATGGGCTGGGCCGGCACGGGGGTGCACTTCGACCCGATCATCGCCACCAACGCCGCCCATTGGCTCGAGCGCAACGCCGCCGGCACGGAGGGTCGGCCCTGGTTCCTCACCGTGGCCCTCGTGAACCCCCACGACGTCATGTGGTTCCCCATCGACCAGCCCGGCTACGAGGGGCGACACCCCGAGGAGGTGGCCCGGGTCCGCAAGATCCTCGAGCTCGCCGCCTGGAAGGAGGACGACCCCCTTCCCGTCTACGACGGCGGCTACGAGGAGGTGGTCGAGGCGCTGCCCGCCAACTTCGACGACGACCTCCACACCAAGCCCGAGGCCCACCGCCAGTGGCGCTGGGACCAGCAGCACGGCCTGTGGGGCTACATCGACCCCGCCGACACCGGGGCGTGGCTGCGGCACCTCGACTACTACGTGGAGCTCCACCGGCTCGCCGACCGGAGCCTCGGCACCGTCCTCGGCGCCCTCGAGGCCGCCGGCGCCTGGGACGACACGATCGTGATGTTCACCTCGGACCACGGCGACATGTGCGGGTCGCACGGCCTGCGGTCGAAGGGCCCCTTCGTCTACGAGGAGATCATGCGGGTGCCGCTCTACGTCCGCGTGCCGGGCACGACGGCGCCGGCCACGCGCACCGACGCCCTCGCCACCCACGTCGACCTGGCCGCCACCATCTGTGCACTGGCCGGCGTCGATCCCGCCACCGTGGTCGACGGCGAGGGGAGGGGGAGTCTCCAGGGCCGCGACCTCACCCCGGTGCTCGACGGGAGCCGGCCGTCGGTGCGCGACCACGTCCTGTTCGCCCAGGACTCGGCGCAGACCGAGAACCTGAACCGGATCCGCTACGCCTTGCGGGGGTTCTTCGACGGCCGGACCAAGTACGCCCGCTACTACGGCGTGGGGGGTGGCAAGCCGTCGACGGGACTGTGGGGGAAGGACCCCGGCACGAAGCTCTTCGGTTCCGACGCCGACTTCGACGACCAGGACCACGAGTGGTACGACCACGACGCCGACCCCCACGAGCTCGTGAACCTGGCCCAGGACCGGGGTCGCCGGGACCGGCTGCGCCAGGAGTTCGACCGCCTCCGGGCCTACGAGGAGGAGGAGCTCGCCCTCAGGGCCCGCTGACGCCCCGCTCGCCGGGGAACCGGACGACAGGCACCGGCTGGTCGCGCCGAGCCGCCTCGGCCCGGAGCCGTCGCCGCAGCGCCGGACCCTTGGAGAGGAACCCGAGCGCCATCCGCACGCTCCCGCCGGCCAGGCTCCAGTCCCCGAGGGCCCGCTCGACGCGCAGCAGCCAGCCCTCCCCGGCCGGCTCGAGCGTCCCCACCACGCTGTGGTTCTCCTGGCTCTGGAAGCTCGGGTCGTGGCCGTGCATGGTGAGACAGGCCCGCCCCGGAGCGAGCGCCGGGGCGCCGGGCCCGATGCGCAGGGTCACGCCCTCGTCGGCGACGGCCACGTCGGTGGCGGGGAGACAGAGCGGGAACCCCTTGTGGTCGACGACGGTGACGTCGGCGAGCGGGAGGCGGGCCAGGGCGTCGGCCACGAGGGGACGCCACTCGCCCGGGGGGGCGATCCAGGCCGGCGGGGCGGCACCGGGGGGCGCCGGGTCCGAGAGTGGGGCGGCGGTGTCCTCGGGGGCGTGCCACTCCGAGGCCGCCCCCTCGAGGTCGCGGCCCGCCCACCACCAGGCGTGCAGCGGGGTGACCTCGATCCAGATCCGGGCGTAGTACCAGGCCATCCGGCGCAGGGCGAGGCGGGGCCGTCCCTTGGTGGTGGCGGGGAGCTTGGCGGTGCTGAGGGCCACGTACCGGTCGGTGTTGGCCTGGAGGTCGCCGTCGCGCACCGAGGCGAGGCCCTGGACGAGCACGACGGGGCGCCTGTCCATGTCGGGCCCGATGGGATCGGCGAAGAGGAGCGACACCCGCGGGTCGCGCCGGGCCCGCTCGGCCTTGGCCGGATAGGCGAGCCCGGTGGAGACGTCGATGGTGCGGTGCCCGGCTCCCGGATACGGGGTCGTCGGCACCGTGACGGGCTTCCCCGACGCGGTGAGGGTGGAGAGCTCGACGGTGACCGAACGCTCCACGACGTCGGTGAGGACCTCCGGCCAGCCCGTTGTCACCTCGGCGATCCTACGGCGCGGTCACCCACGCCCTCGCCGTCCGGGCGCCCCTCGGGGGGAGGAGGCGGGAGCGCCCGGACGGTGGGCGCGGCTCAGGCGGCTCGAGGGGGGAAGTCGAGCACGCGACCGAGTTGGGCCTCGACGTCGGCGGTGGAACGGTGGGTCCGCTCCACCTCGAAGGCGGCGTTGCCGAGTGCGCCCGGCCCGGCCAGGGAACGGAGAGCCTCCAGGACGGCCTGCAGGAGCCTGCGCATCTGCGTCTCCCTCACGTCGGCGGTCACGACGTCTGCAGGGTACGGAACCCAGATGTCCGCCCCGTCACGAGCGGATGAACGGCGTACGAACTCTGCGCGGCGCTCGGTTACCCCGACGACGGGGCGGCGTGGCCGTTCACGCCCGGCGGTTCCCCGTCGTGGTCGGACGTGTGCACGGCGGGGACGACGACGGGCGCCAGCGGGGGGGCGGGCGCGGCCAGTGGTGGCGGGTCGGCGGCGGGTGCCGGTGGCCGGGGCTCGGCAGCGGGTGCCGGGGACGAGACCCTCCAGCCGTAGAGGGGGGTGGCCTCGAGACGGCGGGCCTCGACGTGGTCGACGAGCTGCTGCCAGCGCTTGCCGGTCACGTCGCCGAGGTGGGCCGGCACCCGGCGGGCGAGCTCCTCGGTCTCCCGCCGGTAGCGCTCGGCCACGCCACCCATCACGAAGATCGTCATGTCCGACAGCTCGGCGCCCTCGTCGAGCACGAGGGCGTGAAGGCGCTCGGAGGCGACCCGGGCGTCCTGCATGAGCCCGAGGGCGTCCTGGAGGCGGACCAGCGACTTCACGTACTTGCCGACCTGGGCGCCGTAGAGCTCGGCCACGAACTCGAGGGCGTAGCGGAGGCGCTTGCAGCGGATGCGCAGCAC
>JAGWNV010000202.1 GCA_028872975.1 Acidobacteriota bacterium | reverse complement strand
GCCTACATGCAGTCCCTGCAGTCGGCCATCGACCAGATGGGATGAGACTCCGGCGTATCCCGGAAGTGGCATAGCGCCGCGGCAGGTCTGGGTCGTCCGATCCCTTCCCTTCCACCAGGGGGCCACCTATCCTCTTCGTGCTGGGGATGGGAAGGATCGGGGTGACTCCGAGAGTGCTGCGTAAGGCGGGCGTCGTGCTGGCCGGCGTGGTCGTGGCCGTCGGAGCCTCCGCCGTGGGCTTGGCCCTCACCCGGACGAGCCCCTCGCCGCGCCACGCCGAATCGGACCCACCCTCGACGGTAGGGCCCGCCACCAGGCCGGCAGGCACCGCCGATGCCACCACGACGGTGCCGGCCGCCACGACGTCGACGCCGGCCGGGCGGGCGGCGAGCTCCACGACGACGGACCAAGTCGGCACGACCGTGCTGCCGACGACGTCGATGACGGTCGGCCCACCGCAGTGCCAGTGGTCGGCCTTCACCGTGTCGGTCACGAGCCTCTACGCGTCAGGGGCGAAGGTGCCGTTCACCGTCACCGCCCGGAACACCGGCCCGGCGTGCACCGACGCCGGGCAAGCCGGGTGCGACTGCTGGAGCGCCTACGTGGAGGACGCGGTTGGCAACGTCGTGTGGATCCAAGGCGCCCCCGAGCCACCGACCTCGAGCATCAAGGTCACGAGCCCGTTGCAGGTCCTGCGGTCGGGTTGGTCCACGACGCGGTCGATGGAGTGGAACGAGAACGTCTGCACCTCGTCGCAGGACTGTTCACAGACGCCGTCGGCGAAGGTGGGACACACCTACGAGGTCTTCGGCGAGTGGGCGTTCCACGTCCAGGCCGCCGGCGAGGCGATCACCTCCCCGGCCTTCGACGTCACCATCGAGTGACCCGGCGGGCAGACGTGCCCTCGTGACCCTCGACGAGGCCGCCGACGAGCTGTACCGGCTCCCGCTCCCGGAGTTCACCACCACCCGCGACGCCCGCGCCGCCGAGGCGGCCCGTGCGGGCGACCGGGAGCTCTCGGCGGCGATCAAGAAGCTCCGCAAGCCCACCACCGGCGCCTGGCTCGCCAACCTCCTCGCCCACGCACGTCCCGACGACGTCGGGCGGCTGATCGACCTCGGCGCCGCCCTGCGTTCCGCCCAGGGCCGGCTGGCCGGCGACGATCTCAGGCGCCTCTCGCAGCAGCGCCGGGAGCTGGTGAGCGGCCTCAGCGCCGAGGCGACCCGGCTCGCCCGCGACGCCGGAACGGCGGCGGGGGAGGCCGCCGTCGGGGAGCTCGAGGAGACCCTCGAGGCGGCCCTCTCCGACGAAGCCGCAGCCGAGGCGCTGCGATCAGGGCGGCTCACCGCCCGGCTGGCGCACGCCGGCCTCGGGTTCGGCGGCGTCGGCACCGTCGGGGAACGACCGGGGCCGAAGAAGGCGGGCGCCTCGGCGAGGGTGGAGGCAGTGGGCGGACGCGGCGGGTCGTCGGCGTCGACCCGTCGGAAGACGGGAGGAGTTGACGCCACCCGGCTCCGACAGGCCGGGGCGGTGGCGGTCGAGGCCCGCCGCCGGCTCACGAGCCGGCGGGCGGGCCGGGAGCGGGCCGAACGGGAGGTCGATCGCCTCGGGTCCCGCATGGAAGCGCTCGAGGAGGACCTCCGGTCGGTTCGGTCGGAGGCGGGGGAGGCTCGAACGGCGTTGCGTGCCGCCCGGGCAGAGGAACAGCAGGCCGAGAAGGCCGAACGACGAGCCGAGGCCGACCTCCGCCGGCTCGAGCGCTGACGAGAGGCGACCGCCGGCCTGGCCGGCGCCGGCTGCCGCGCCAGAAGGAATGCAGCGGGTGCCGGCCGCCTACGACGAGCCGGCGGCGGCTGCTTCGGCCGCCGACTTGATCCGTCGCAGCGTCTCCGCCATCCCCCGGCGGTTGTGCTCGGCTCGGTCGCCGACGCCGCTCACGGGCTTGCCGAGCACCTTCACGATCGGCCCCCGCTCGTCGACCCAGGTCTCGGTGACCCGGCAGCCGGCCTCGGTCGGCTCGACGGCATAGCGCCACTCGGCGACCTTGAGGCCGCCGGCGGACACCCGGAAGGCGAGGAGCCGGCCCGGCTCGCACTCGACGATTCGCCCGCTCGTGGACCACTGCCTCCTGCCGTTGCGGTTCGTCCCCCGGAACCGGGCTCCGGGGGCCGCCTCGGTGGCGCCGCCCAGCCAGGTCGCCCCTTCGTTCTCCGGAGACCACTCGCCCATGCGTGGAAGGTCGGCGATCATCGCCCAGACCCGTTCGGCCGGGGCCTCGATCTCCTCCGTCACCTCCACCGTCTCGGCCACGGCGCCACCATAATCCCGGCCCGGAGGTCCGGACCGGTCCGATCCCGAGGGCGCAGGGCCCGTCGCAATCCTCGTGCGCGCCTCGGTGCAACCGGGCGGCCGGCCGTAGGCTTGCCGGTGTGACCTCAGCCGTGGAACGGCCGTCCTCGGGCTCGCTCTCCTCGCTGTCCGGCGGCCCGAGCGCCGATCCCGCCGAGCTGGCCCGGGTCTTCGACCTGGTCGCGGCGACCGTCAGGACGGCGTACGTGGGGCGGGAGGAGACGGTCCGCCTGGCCCTGTGCTGTCTCATGGCGGAAGGTCACCTCCTCGTGGAGGACTTCCCCGGCCTCGGCAAGACGACCCTCGCCAAGGCCCTGGCGAGGTCGCTCGGCCTCGGCTTCGGCCGGGTCCAGTTCACCGCCGACCTGCTCCCCGCCGACATCACCGGCGCCGTCGTGATCGATCGGGACACCAAGCTGCTCGCCTTCCGGCCGGGTCCGATCTTCACCAACGTGCTCGTTGCCGACGAGCTGAACCGGGCCTCTCCCAAGGCGCAGTCGGCGCTCCTCGAAGCCATGGAGGAGCGGCAGGTGAGCGTGGACGGCACCAGCCACTTCCTGCCCCGGCCCTTCATGGTGGTCGCCACCCAGAACCCCTACGACGCCGCCGGCACCTTTCCCCTGCCCCACAGCCAGCTCGACCGGTTCCTGTTGCGCCTCGACATCGGGTACCCCGACCGGGCGCTCGAGGACGAGTTGCTGGCCTCCGCCGAGTCTCGGCCGCTGCCCGAGGACCTGCCCGTGGTCGCCGGCGAGGGCTTCCTCGAGTCCTTCGCGCGTGCCGTCCAGCACGCCCACGTGGCGGGCGAGGTCCGCGGGTACATCCTCGACCTGGTCCGGGCCACCCGGGGGCACCCCGAGCTCGCCGTCGGCGCTTCCCCGCGTGCCGCCTTGGCCGTCCTCCGGGCGGCAGCCGCCGTGGCCGTGGCGGCGGGACGGGGGTTCGTGACCCCCGACGACGTGAAGCAGGTGGGCCCGGCGGCCCTGGCCCACCGGGTCGTGCTGCACCCGGTGGCGCCCTCCACGGCGCCGGCGGTCATCGGCGAGATCCTGAACCGGGTGCCGGTGCCGGTGGCCCGGGGGAGGGCGTAGGGCGCGCCCGGTGCTCACCGGCCGGGGGCTGTTCCTCGTCGCATCCTCGCTGCTGCTCGTCCTCGCCGGGCTGGCCTACGGCGTCGAGGAATTCCTCCTCGTCGCCGTGGCCACCGGGGCACTTCTCGCCTGCGGGGGCCTGGCGCTGTGGCGGGGGGTCCCGAGCGCCCGGCGGGGGTTGCGGCTCGAGGTCGACCGTCCCGTCCGGGACCTCTACGTGGACGGCGGCGGCAGCATCGGCCTCCTCCTCTCCAACGCCGGGCGGCGGCCCCTGGCGGCGCTGTGGCTGGACGGTGGACGTGACTGGCGGGTGACGTTCCCGGGGTTCGCCGGCACGATCCGGGACCTGGCCCCTCCCCCCGAGGGCCCGCGTGCCCGCCGCCGCCGGCGGCTCCGCCAGGCGGTGGGACTGGGACCGGACCTGGCCGGGGCCGTCGGCGTCGGGGCCCTCGCCGGCCACGGACTCGTCCGTCTCCCCGTCGACGTGCCGAGCTCGTCGCGGGGGCTGTGGTCCTTGGCGCCCGTGACGCTGTGGTGCACCGACCCGCTCCGGCTCGTGGCCTGGCGTGTGGCCCGCACCGACGCCGTCCACGTGGTGGTGGTGCCCAGGCCGACTCCGCCGGGGGGCCCACCCGGATCGGACCCGGGGAGCCGCCCCGACCACCACGCCGCCGCGCCGGCGTCGGCCAGCGGCGGGGGGGACGAGTTCGCCGGTCTGCGCCCCTACGTCCCCGGGGACCGGCTGACCCGGCTGCACTGGCCGGCTCTGGCCCGCACCGACGAGCTCATGTCGAGGTCGTTCGTCGAGGTGCACCGGCTCCAGATCGTGGTGGACACCCGGCCGTGGGAGATCGAGTCCTCGGTATCCCACGCCGCCGGGACCGGCATCGCCGCGCTCGAGGCGGGCACGCCGGTGGAGCTGCGCACCTCGGGCGGTGACGAGATCGTGGTGAGCCCGGGACCGATGGGCCGCTCCGCCCTGCTCCGGGCGCTCGCCCTGGTGGCGCCGGTCGGCGCCCGGGACGGCACCAGGTCGTTGCGCCCGGCGCCGGTGCCCGCCGCGCCGGGAGGAGCGTGGCGCCCGTGAGCGTGCCGGACGACGGCCGGGCGACGGCTCGGGTGTGGGCCTTCGAGCTCTGCCTGCTCGCCCCTTCCCTGGCCGCCGGCGTCGGTCTCGCCCGCCTCACCGACGCTCCCGGCGCCGCCCGCGTGGTGGCGCCCGTCGTCGTGGCCGTCGTGCTGGGCCAGCTCGCCGCCGCAGCGGGCCGGCGCCTGGGCGCCCTGGCCTCGGTCGTCCTCGGGACGATCGTGGTGGCCCTCGTGACCATCTGGTGGTTCGAGCCCTCGACCGTCGTCTGGGGGCTGCCCACGGGGCGGACCGTCCACGCCGTCGGCCATGCGCTGTCGGAGGCTGTCACCGTCACGCGCCACGCCCCCACGCCGGTGGCGGCGGTGTCCTCGGTCGTGATGTGCGTGTCGGCCGGTGCCGGCTTCGCCTCGGTGCTCGGCCGGGCCCTGCTCCCGTGGCCCCGGCACCCGGCCCGGCGCCGGGCCCTCGTATGGGCGCTGTCACCGGGCGCCGGGCTCTTCGCCTACGCCTCGCTCCTGAGCTCGGGGATCGACCGCGTCCAGGCGGCCGGTGCCTACATCGGCGCCGTCGCCCTCGTAGTCCTGGTGGCCGACCGGCT
>JAGWNV010000201.1 GCA_028872975.1 Acidobacteriota bacterium | reverse complement strand
GGGCCGCCGAGCGGCAGGCGTCGTGGGAGGAGACCCGGCGGCAGCTCGCCGGCGAGTTCGCGGCGCTGTCGGCCAAGGCCCTCGAGCACAACACCTCGCAATTCCTCGAGCTCGCCGACGCCCGGCTGCAGGCCACCCGGCAGGAGGCCACCGGTGAGCTCGAGCAGCGTCGCCAGGCCATCGAGCAGCTGCTCACGCCCCTGCGGGACCAGCTCGGGCGTTACGAGCAGGGACTGCGGCTGCTCGAGCTCGAGCGCCAGAAGGCCTACACGGGGCTCGCCGAGGCCGTCCGCCACCTGTCGGACTCCCAGGACCGGCTCCAGGCCGAGACCCGCAACCTCGTCACCGCCCTGCGCGCACCCGCCACCCGGGGCCGCTGGGGCGAGATGCAGCTTCGCCGGGTCGTCGAGATGGCCGGCATGCTCGAGCACTGCGACTTCGACGAGCAGGTCTCCGCCACCGGCGACGAGGGCCGCATCCGGCCCGACATGGTGGTGCACCTGCCGGGGGCCCGGTCGGTCGTCGTCGACGCCAAGGTCCCCCTCCAGGCGTTCCTCGAGGCCGTCGAGGCCACCGACGAGGAGCAGCGCCGGACCCATCTGGTGGCCCACGCCCGTCAGCTGCGGGCCCACGTCGACGCCCTCGCCAAGAAGGGCTACTGGCAGCAGTTCGACCGGTCCCCGGAGTTCGTCGTGGCCTTCGTCCCCGGCGACCCCCTACTCGCCGCCGCCTTCGAGCACGACCCCACGCTGCTCGAGCACGCCATGTCCTCCCATGTGGTGCTGGCCACGCCGACCAACCTGATCGCGCTGCTCCGGACGGTGGCGGCCAGCTGGCAGCAGGAGGCGGTGGCGGAGAACGCCCGCGAGGTCCAGCGCATCGGCCGTGACCTCTACAAGCGCCTGTGCACCTTCGGCGACCACCTGGCCCGCACCGGACGAGGACTGGCTGGCGCCGTCGACGCCTACAACAAGGCGGTGGGATCGCTCGAGCGCAGCGTCCTGCCCCAGGCCCGGCGGTTCCAGGACCTGGGCGTGGTGGGGAGCGGGGAGAAAGAGCTGGGCGAGCTCGACGAGCTCGAGACCGCCGTGCGACGCCCCGAGGCACCCGAGCTGGGCGCCGGTGCGCCCGCCCTCGAGCTCGTCGTCGACGCCGCCGAGAGGAACTCTGTCTAACGCCGGGAGAGGAGTAGCGTCGGTCTCGATGGCGAGAGCGGCCACGGCCCGGACCGCAGGGTCGAAGGCCGGCGCCCGCAACGGCACCAACGGGCGGGCGGCCGGCAACGGGGCACAGAGCCCGCTCCAGCAGTACCGGGCCGAGGAGCTGATCGAAGACTTCCGGCTGGCCTGCCTGTCGCGGGCCCTCGACGACCGGGAGATCGTCCTCCAGAAGCAGAGCCGGGTCTTCTTCCAGATCTCCGGCGCCGGCCACGAGATCCTCTACACCGCCCTGGCCCGGTCGCTTCGGCCCGGCTCGGACTGGTTCTTCCCCTACTACCGGGACCGGGCCATGGCCCTGGCGCTCGGGGTGACGCCGCTCGCCCTCATGCTCCAGGCCGTGGGCGCCGCCGACGACCCCGCCTCCGGCGGGCGCCAGATGCCCTGTCACTTCGGGGACGCCGAGCGCAACATCGTTACGTCGTCGAGCCCCACCGGGAGCCAGTGCCTGCCGGCGGTGGGCTGCGCCGAGGCGGGCCGGTACATCGCCCGGCGTCCCGAGCTTCCCGGCTGCAGCGCCGTCGGCGATGAGATCACCTACGTGTCACTGGGCGAGGGGGCCACCTCGGAGGGCGAGTTCTGGGAGAGCCTCAACTCGGCCTGCCGGCTGCATCTGCCCGTGCTGTTCGTGGTGGCGGACAACGGCTACGCCATCTCGGTGCGCGCCGCCGACCAGGCGCCGGCGCCGAT
Source organism: Acidobacteriota bacterium (assembly GCA_028872975.1). GTDB lineage: Bacteria > Actinomycetota > Acidimicrobiia > Acidimicrobiales > UBA8190 > UBA8190. Next base: position 3,245 of record JAGWNV010000201.1, on the reverse strand, counting down.
CTCGGAGATGGTCCACGGGTTCCGGGGGCTCGCCGTGACGAAGATGAACGGCTGGGACTACGCGGCGTGCCGCTCCAAGGGCGCCCGCGCCATCGCCCGGGTGCGCGCCGGTGAGGGCCCGGGGCTCGTCCACGCCAAGGTGACCCGGCCCTACTCCCACTCCTCGGCCGACTCCCAGGCCAAGTACCGCGACGCCGCCGAGCTCGCCGCCGAGGCCCGCCACGACCCCATCGCCACCTTCCGCAAGGCCCTCGTCTCCGCCGGCGTGGTCGACGAGGAGGAGGCGGCCGCCATCGAGGCCGAGGCCAAGCAGGTGGCCGCCGGGGCCGCCGAGGAGGCCCTCGGCGCCGCCCGCCCCGACCCCGCCACCGTGACCGACCACGTCGTGCGGGTCCGACGCACCGACGCCGCCGATCCCGGGCCGCCGCCCGCCGCCGAGGGCGATGCCCTCGTCATGGCCGAGGCCATCAACCGGGCCCTCCACGAGCTCATGGCCGCCGACGAGCGCATCCGGGTGTTCGGCGAGGACGTCGCCGACGCCGACGACGAGGTGCTCGACCACGTCGAGGGCAAAGGCGGCGTGTTCGGGGTCACGAGGGGCCTCCAGCGCGCCTTCGGCTCGGCGCGCTGCTTCAACACACCCCTCGCCGAGTCCAACATCGTCGGCAGGGGGGTCGGCCAGGCCCTGCGGGGTCTGCGGCCCTGCGCCGAGATCCAGTTCTTCGACTACATCTGGCCCGCCATGCAGCAACTGCGCAGCGAGGCGGCCACCACCCGGTGGCGCTCCAACGGCACCTTCTCCTGCCCGCTCGTGGTCCGCGTCGCCATCGGCGGGTACCTCACCGGCGGGGCCATCTGGCACTCCCAGAGCGGGGAGTCGATCTTCGCCCACACGCCCGGCCTCCTGGTGGCCTTCCCCTCCCGGGCCCGTGACGCCGTGGGGCTCCTGCGCAGCGCCTTCGACGCCGGGGACCCCGTGCTCTTCCTCGAGCACAAGCACCTCTACCGCCAGCGCTACGCCGCCGACCCCATGCCTCCCCCCGGCTGGCGGGTCCCCTTCGGCCGCGGCGCCGTCGTGCGGGCCGGGACCGACCTCACCATCGCCACCTGGGGGGCGACGGTCCAGAAGTCCCTCGTCGCCGCCGAGCAGCTCTCCGCCGAAGGCGTCTCGGTCGAGGTCGTCGACCTGCGGACCATCTCGCCGTGGGACCACGAGCTCGTCTGCGAGTCGGTGGCCCGAACGAGCCGGCTCCTCGTCGTCCACGAGGACACCCTCACCTCCGGCTTCGGCGCCGAGGTGGCGGCCTGGGTGACCGAGCACTGCTTCTGGTCCCTCGACGCCCCGGTGCGCCGGGTGGCCGCCGCCGACACCTTCGTGGGCTACTCCCCCGTCCTCGAGGAAGCCATCCTCCCCCAGACCGAGGACATCACCGAGGCGGCGGCGGCCCTCGCCAGGGCCTGACCGGCCGGCGCCGCGACGGGGGACTCGTGACCGGCGGGAACGGGCACCGGGGCCAGGTGCACGAGCTGCCCCGGGTGGTGATCGTGGGCGCCGGCTTCGCCGGCCTGGCCGCCGCCAGGGTGCTGGCCGGGCGCCCGATCGACACCACCGTCGTCGACCAGCACAACTTCCACACGTTCCAGCCGCTGCTCTACCAGGTGGCGACGGCCGGGCTGGAGCCGGCCGACGTGGCCTACCCGGTGCGGGCCATCTTCGGCCGGGAGCCCAACGTGAGCTTCCGCTGCGGCCGGGTCGACGCCGTCGACCTCGACGGTCGCCGGGTCCAGCTCGAGGACGGCTCGGCGCTCCCCTACGACTACCTCGTCCTCGCCACCGGGGCGGCGGCCAACTTCTTCGGCATCAGTGGCGCCGCCCGGTTCGCCGAGCCCCTCTACACCGTCCGCGACGCCCGGCGGCTGCGCAACCACCTGCTCTCGACCCTGGAGTCCGTCGACGCCCACCCCGACCGCTACCGGGGCGGAGCCCCCGTCTTCGTGGTGGTGGGCGGCGGCCCCACCGGCGTGGAGACGGCCGGGGCCCTCGTCGAGCTCATCGCCGTGAGCGTCCGCCGGGACCGCCTGCGGATCGACCCCGACCGCACCAGGGTCATCCTCGTCGACGTCGCCCCGCGGCTGCTGTCGGGGTTCTCCGAGACGGCGGGCCGCTACGCGGCCGACACCCTCCGGGGGCGCGGCGTCGAGATCCACCTCGGGGAGCGGGTGGCCGAGGTGGCCGCCGGCGGGGTGCGGCTGGCCGACGGCACCACCCTCCCCGCCGACGTCGTGGTGTGGGCGGGCGGGGTGACGGTGGCCGGCACCCTGGCCGACAGCCTCCCGGTGGCGCAGGCCCGGGGCGGGCGCGTGGTGGTGGGCCCAGACCTCTCGGTCCCGGGACGCCCCGAGGTGTTCGTGGTGGGCGACGCCGCCGCCGCCCCCCTCGGCCGGGGCCGCCAGGGGACGGCCCCGCAGCTCGCCCAGGGGGCGATCCAGACCGGCCGCCACGCCGGCCAGGAGGTGCTCCGGCGCGTCGAGGGCGAGGCCGGCGCCCCCTTCGCCTACCGGGACAAGGGGGTCATGGCCACCATCGGCCGTCACGCTGCCGTGGCCGAGGTCCCCCGCCTCCCCACCGTCCGGGGCACCCTGGGCTGGCTGGCCTGGCTGGCCCTGCACCTCGTCTACCTGATCGGCTTCCGCAACCGGCTGGTGGTCCTCCTCAACTGGACCTGGCGGTACTTCGACTGGCCCTCGGGGCCCCGGCTGATCGTCGCCGACGTGGAGTCCGAGACCTCCACCTGAGGACGCCCGGCCAAGACGGATCGGCCCCGGCCTGTTCGGCCGCCGAAGGCACGGAACGTGGCCGGAAGGTCAACATTCGGTCAACAATTCGGGTATTGGGGCTCCGGCGCGGCTACAACTGGTCGGTCGGTCGCCGCGCCCCGTGCGGCGAGCCGCACGCAGGGGGTTCCTCATGCCGTCTCGTCGCCGTCTCCTCGCCGCCCTGGGCCTGGCCGCCCTCGCCGCTCCCGTGGCGAGCGTGATCGCCGCTCCGATGGCCCAAGGCGCCCCCAACGTGGGCGGGCCCATCCCGGGCCACTCGGCCGGCCACGCCTACCGCCACGGTGCCGTCCCGCCGCGCAGCGCCCGCCTCGGCGGGAGCGGGCCCCTCTCCTACCACGGGGGCATCAACGACGGCACCGCCACCGTCGGGGTCACGACCGGCCCGCCCAAGGTGTACGTCGTCTTCT
>JAGWNV010000200.1 GCA_028872975.1 Acidobacteriota bacterium | reverse complement strand
TCCTGCGTGCCGAGACGGCGGCCTTGAGCGCGGCCGCCCTCCTCTGCGCCAGTCGCGACGGCCTCCTCGACGGCCCCTGAGGATCCCCGCCAGAGGGCTTCCCTTGGGCAACAGTTGTTGCGCCGTTGGTGCTCCGACCTGCATGATCTCGGGGCGGGGGTGGTCCACCACCGGCCGCACGGGGGGAGCGCAGGGCGAAATCCTTGCAATCACCACGCTGAGTGAGCAAGACTTGCTGCGGGGAGTCGGTCCGTCGGGTGTCTGCCGCCTTGGGTGGTCAGCCGCACAGGCTCCGCAGTGCTGCACCACGGTTTGGGCGGTCCGTAGAAGGCACCGAAGCGAAGCGAGGATCTGATGGTGATGGTGAACCAGCCGGTCGTCTCCGACGAGGACGAGCAGGAGGAGTCGGCGAGAGCGGCCTACGCCCGGGCCGTGGGGTCCCGTCTCCGGGCCGTCCGCAAGCAGATGCGACTCTCGTTGCAGGCCGTCGAGGCCATGTCGGACCAGGAGTTCAAGGCCTCGGTCCTCGGGGCCTACGAACGGGGGGAGCGGGCCATCTCGGTGCCCCGGCTCCAGCGCCTGGCCAAGCTCTACGACGTCCCCGTCGACCAGCTCCTGCCCCAGGACGACGACGCCAACCGGTGGGGGCCGAGCGGGGAGCGCCAGCAGGCCGCCGACCCGGCCGACGACGCCGCCGCCCGGGGACGACGGGTGCTCCGGCCCTGGGACGGCCAGGAGAAGGTCACCATCGACCTCACCAAGCTCAACTCCGTGAGCGGGCCCGAGCGGGACCTGCTCCGGCGGTTCCTCAGCATGATCCAGGTGCAGCGGCAGGACTTCAACGGCCGCATGATCACCATCCGCGCCGAGGACCTCCGGGCCATCGCCTGCCTCTTCGGCGTGACGCCCGACGCCATGAGCCGTCGCCTCGACGAGCTCGGCCTGCGCGTCAACGGCTGAGCCCGACCGGGCGCCACTTCCCCGCCGCCGAGCGGAGGTCCCCCCACCCCGGGTACCGGCGCGCACGGTGCCGGTACCATCTCGTGCGTCGGGGTCCGCCGTGGGTCGCGGAGGTGCGGTGAGCGAGCAGATCCGGTGGATGAGCACCAAGGAGGCCGCCGAGCACCTCGGCGTCACCCTCAGGAGCCTCTACCGGTTCATCGACGAAGGCTCGCTGGCCGCCTACAAGTTCGGCCGGGTCATCCGGCTCAAGGCCGGCGACGTGGAGCAGTTCATCGAGTCCTGCCGGATCGCGCCGGGCAGCCTCGAGCACCTCTACCCGGAGCTCAAGGGCTCGGCCCTGGGCCGTGGCCTCGCCGACGACGGGCGCGACGATGCCGGTTGAGGCCGAGTGCAGCTTCTGCCGCATCGTCGCCGGGGAACTGCCGGCGGACGTGGTGCACCGCACCGAGCACACCGTCGCCTTCCGCGACATCGAGCCCCAGGCGCCGGTGCACGTCCTCGTCGTCCCCCGCCGCCACGTCGAGAACGCCGCCACGGTCACCCATGACGACGCCGAGGTCGTCGCCGACCTGGTGGTGGCCGCCCGGCAGGTGGCCGTGACCCTCGGGGTGGCCGAGGGCGGCTACCGGCTCGTCATGAACGTCGGCGAGGACGCCCTGAACAGCGTCCCCCACCTGCACGTGCACGTGCTCGGGGGCCGGCGCCTGGGCTGGCCGCCGGGCTGACCGGACCTGACGGGGGAGGGCCGTCGGCGAGAGGCCTCCTGGTACGCTCGACGCCGAACGCCAGTGCCGCCCACCCAGGTCAAGATCCTCGTCCCCGGCAACCACCTCATGGTCGGCCTGCTCGGCCAGCGGGACGAATTGCTGCGGCTCGTCGAGGACGCCTTCACCGGCACCCGGATCGTGGTCCGGGGCAACGAGATCACGATCGAAGGTGAGGACGCCGAGCGCGTCGGGCGCCTCTTCGACGAGCTCGTGATGCTCCTCGAGCAGGGCCAGGGGCTCGACGCCGCCGACATCGGCAGGACCATCGCCATGGTGAAGGACGACGTCCGTCCCACCGACGTCCTCACCACCGAGCTGCTCCGATCGGCCCGGGGCCGGACGGTGCGGCCCAAGACGCCGGGCCAGAAGCGCTACACCGACGCCATCGCCGACAACATCGTCACTTTCGGCATCGGGCCGGCCGGGACGGGCAAGTCGTACCTGGCCGTCGCCCTCGCCGTCCAGGCCCTCCAGGCCCGGGAGGTCGACCGGATCATCCTCACCAGGCCGGCGGTGGAGGCCGGCGAGCGCCTGGGGTTCCTCCCCGGCGACATCATGGCCAAGGTCGACCCCTACCTTCGGCCCCTCTACGACGCCCTCTACGACCTGCTCGGCCCCGAGGGCGCCCAGCGGCTCCTCGAACGGGGCACCATCGAGGTGGCCCCCCTGGCCTTCATGCGGGGCCGGACCCTGAACCGCAGCTTCATCATCCTCGACGAGGCCCAGAACACCACGCCCGAGCAGATGAAGATGTTCCTCACCAGGATCGGCTTCGGCTCGAAGGTGGTGGTGACCGGCGACGTCACCCAGATCGACGTGGCCGGGGGCCGGTCGGGGCTGCCCGGGCTCGAGGCGATCCTCGGAACGGTGACCGGCGTCGCCTTCGTGCACCTGTCGAAGACCGACGTGGTCCGGGCCCGCATCGTGGCCGACATCGTGTCGGCCTACGAGTCCGCCGAGCCCCCGCCGGCGCGGGTCAACGGGGCGGCGGGCCGGGCGGCGCGCCGGGACCACTCCCGTGGGCGCTGAGGTCTTCGTCGCCGACGAGCAGTCGGCGCTGGCGGTGGACGTGGGCCGCTTCGCCGAGCTGGCCCGGCGCGTGCTCGAGGCCGAGGGTGTGGGCGACGAGGTCGAGGTGTCGCTGCTCTTCGTCGACGAGCCCACCATCGCCGAGCTCCACGAGCGGTTCCTCGGTGCCGGCGGGCCCACCGACGTCCTCGCCTTCCCCATCGACGAGGAGCCGGTGCCCGGTGGGAGGTCTCCCGACGAAGGGGGCACCGGCCCCGGCGGGCCACTGTCGTCGGAAGAGGACAGTGTCCCGGTCCTGCTCGGCGACGTGGTGGTGTGCCCGACGGTGGCGGGGCGCAACGCCGCGGAGCACGAGGTGACCATCGAGGACGAGATGGCCCTGCTGGTGGTGCACGGGCTGCTGCACCTGCTCGGCATGGACCACGTCGAGACGGGCGAGGCCGAGCGCATGGAGCAGCGGGAGCGCGAGCTCCTGGCCCGGTTCCACCGCGCACCGCCCGCCTGAGCGGGGAGCCGGCGTGATGGTGGGGGCCTCCGAGTTCCGGGCGACCGACTGGGTGATGGTGGCCGTGGTGGTCGTGCTCATCGCCGCCTCGGGCGGCCTGGCCCTCGCCGAGACGAGCCTCACGCGCACCAGCAAGGTGAAGGCCCTCTCCCTCGAGGACGACAAGCGCCGGGGGGCCCGCCAACTCGTCCGCCTCGTCGAGGACCCGGCCCGGTTCCTCAACCCGGTGCTGCTCCTCGTGCTCATTTGCCAGCTGGTGGCGGCCACCTTCGTGGGCATCCTCGCCGACCACTGGTTCGGCGCCTGGGGCGTGGCCGCCGGGGCCGTGTTCGAGGTCGTCGTCATCTTCGTCCTGGCCGAGGCCATCCCCAAGAACTGGGCCGTGCAGAACCCCGAGCGCGCCGCGCTCTCCTCGGCGCCGGTGGTGGACGTCCTGGTGCGCTTCGCGCCCATCAGGGTCGTCTCCGGCGCCCTCGTGGGCCTGGCCAACCGCCTCGAGGGCGGCCGGGGCCGCACGACGACGGTGAGCGAGTCGGAGCTGCTCGCCATGGCCGACGTGGCCCTCGCCGACGAGGTCATCGAGACCGAGGAGCGGGCCCTCATCCACTCGATCATCGAGTTCGGCGACACCGTCGTCCGCGAGGTCATGCGGCCCCGTCCCGAGATGGTGACCGTCGAGGCCGACTCGACGGTCTCCGAGGCGCTCGACGAGGCCATGCGGGCCGGCTACTCCCGGCTGCCGGTCCACGCCGGGAATGTCGACGACGTGGTCGGCATCGCCTACGCCAAGGACCTCATCCGCGCCGAGCGGGGATCGCACGGCGACGACCGGGTGGGCGGCTACGTGCGGCCCGCCCGGTTCGTCCCCGAGACCAAGCGGGTGGCCCAGCTCATGCGGGAGATGCAGGAGCGCAAGTACCACCAGGCGATCGTCGTCGACGAGTACGGGGGCACGGCCGGGCTCGTGACCCTGGAGGACCTCATCGAGGAGCTCGTGGGCGAGATCGTCGACGAGTTCGACGTGGAAGAGCCCCCCGTCCAGGCTCTGGGCGACGGGGTGCTGTCGGTGAGCGGCCGGCTGGCGGTGGACGAGCTCGGAGAGCTGCTCCACGTGGAGCTGCCCGAGGGGGACTGGGACACGGTGGGGGGTCTCCTCTTCAACGTGCTCGGCCGCGTCCCGGTGCAGGGCGAGTCGGTGGACGTCGACGGCATCCAGCTCGTGGCCGAGCGGGTGCAGGGCAACCGCATCGGCCGCATCCGGGCCGTGCGGCTGCCCGGGCCCGGGTCGGGCGATGCCGGCCCCGTCGACGGCGGACGCTGATCCCGTGGCGGGCCCCGAGCCCGGCTCCGGCCCCGAGGCGGACCCCGGCGAGGTCCCGGCGGAGGCCGGGCACCGCTCGGGCTTCGTGGCCGTCGTGGGCCGGCCCAACGTGGGCAAGTCGACTCTCGTCAACCGGGTCCTCGGCCAGAAGGTGACGATCACCTCCCCTCGCCCCAACACCACCCGCCGCAGCGTCCGGGGCGTGCTCCACGGTCCGGGGACCCAGGCCGTCTTCGTGGACACGCCCGGGCTGCACCGCCCCCGCACCGCCCTCGGCCGGCGGCTCAACGAGCAGGTGGGCGACGCCCTCGACGACGTGGACGTGGTGGTGGCCGTCGTCGACGCCACCGCCCCCATCGGCCCCGGGGACCGCCTCGTGCTTGGGAGGTCGGCCGACGCCTGCCGGCGCGCCGAGGCGGCCGGCACCGCCGCCGAGCTCGGGCGGCTCCTCGTCGTCGTCAACAAGGTGGACCGGGCCACCCACGAGCAGGTCCTGGCCGCCCTGGCCGGGGCGAGCGCCGTGGTGGAGGGCGCGCCCGAGGCCGCCGGCGGGACCGACGACGGCACCCACGGCGCCACCGACGGCGGGGCGCCGGACCTCGGGG
>JAGWNV010000199.1 GCA_028872975.1 Acidobacteriota bacterium | reverse complement strand
CGGGCCGAAGAAGGCGATGGTCGGTCCCGAGGTCGCAGGCGGGGACATGGCCGGGCAGGATAGTTGCGCACTGGACGAATCGACGCTCCGACAGCTCCTCGACGACGTCCGGGCCGGCAGCCTGTCGGCCGACGACGCCGTGGCGCGCCTGCGGCGGTTGCCGTTCGCCGAGCTTGGCTTCGCCCGCGTCGACCACCACCGCGCCCTGCGCCAGCACACCGGGGAGGCGGTGTACGGGCCGGGCAAGACCCCTGGGCAGTGCGCCGCCATCGTCGCCGAGCTCCTCTCCGAGCAGGGCGGCCCCGTCCTCCTCACCCGGGCCTCCCCCCCGCAGGTGGACGCCGCCACGTCGGCGGCCCCCGGCGCCACCGTCACGACCTGCGGTCCCCATGCCACCGTCGTCTGGCGGCCGGCGGCGCGCCGTCCCGCCCGAGTGCTCGTGGTTACGGCGGGCACCGCCGATCTGCCCGTGGCCGAGGAGTGCGGCGCCGTGCTCGGCGCCTACGGCCTCGAGCCCACCGTGGTGGCCGACTGCGGGGTGGCGGGTGTGCACCGGCTCCTCGCCTCGGTCGACGACCTCCTCGAGGCCGACGGGGTGGTGGTCGTGGCCGGCATGGAAGGGGCCCTCGCCAGCCTGGTGGCCGGCATCACCCCGGCGCCGGTGGTGGCCGTGCCCACCTCGGCCGGCTACGGCGCCGGGCTCGAGGGCGTCACCGCCCTCCTCGCCATGCTGGCCTCCTGCGCGGCGGGCCTGACGGTGGTGGGGATCGACAACGGCTTCGGGGCGGCCACGGCGATGGCGAGGATCTTGGCATGACCGAAGGCACAGGCCCGACGACGGCCTGGTTCCACTGCTTCGCCGGCATCGCCGGCGACATGGCCTTCGGGAGCCTTCTCGACGCCGGGGCCGACCTCGACGAGGTCCGGGCCATCCTGGCCCGCCTGCCCATGTCGGGATGGCGCCTCGAGGTGGAGTCGGTCCTCCGGGCCGGCCTGGGCGCCACCCGGGTCGTGGTGGAGGTCACCGACGACGTCGTCGTCCGCACCTACATGCACATCGTCGCCCTCGTCGAGGAGGCCCGGCTGCCTCCCCGGGTGGCCGAGCGGGCCCTCGCCACCTTCGCCGTCCTGGCCGGGGTCGAAGGCGAGCTCCACCACCGCCCCCTGGCGCGGGTCCACTTCCACGAGGTGGGCGGACACGACACGATCGTGGACGTCGTGGGGACGGCCGCCGCCATGGAGGTCCTCGGCGTCGACGAGGTCTTCGCCTCGCCCGTCGCCACCGGCTCGGGAGCCATCCGGACCGCCCACGGCGTCCTGCCCAATCCCTCGCCGGCGGTGGTCCGGCTCCTCCGGGGCGTTCCCACCTACGGCCGGGAGCTGACCGTGGAGCTCACCACCCCCACCGGGGCCGCCCTCCTGGCCGCCACCGCCAGCGGGTACGGCCCCTTGCCGCCCATGCGCATCGAGGCCACCGGCTTCGGGGCCGGCACCCGGGACATCGACGGGCTGCCCAATTGCACCCAGGTGGTGATCGGCGAGGGGATCCCCGTGGAGCAGGGGGACGGCCAGCCCATGCTCGTGCTCGAGACGAACCTCGACGACGCCACCGGCGAGACCCTCGCCCACACCGTGGAGATGCTCCTCGACGCCGGGGCGGCCGACGCCTGGATCACCCCGGTCGTCATGAAGAAGGGCCGGCCCGGCCACACCGTGAGCGCCCTGGCCGACCCGGCGCTCGTGGCGTCGGTCCGCCGGGTCCTGCGGGCCGAGACCGGGTCTCTCGGCGTGCGGAGCTGGCCCCTCGAGCGGTGGGCGGCGCGCCGGGAGATGGACAGCGTCGTCGTGGACGGCATGGCGGTGCGGGTGAAGGTGGGACCGGGCCGGGTCAAGGCCGAGCACGCCGACGCCGCCATCGTGGCGGACCGCACCGGCAGGCCACTGCGCGAGGTCGTCTTCGAGGCCGAGTCGAAGTGGCGACGGAGGACGGGCGCGGAACCCGGCGAGGGCCGCCCGCCGCCCCTCCCGGACGGGCCCGAGCCGGCCTGAGGCGCCGGGCGCCCCCGGATGGGCCCGGGGCGCCGGTACCGAGGAACTCGATGGTGGACCTGCCGCCGCAGCCGCCGCCGGATCCCGAGGAGTGGACCGACGAGCAGTGGCTGGCGTGGCTCGAGGCCACCGACGCCGCCGACGCCGATCCCGACATGCGGCCCCCTCGAATGGCCCGCTGGCGGGACCGGCCGGGGTCGAGCGTCCTCGGTGCCGCCATGCTCGGCCTGCGCGACGCCATCTACGGCCGGCCCGACGACGAGGCGGTGGTGGTGCGGGAGACCTCGGGCGACCCGCCCGACGACGACCTGCCCGTCGTCCACCTCGATCCCGACCACCCCGAGCGCTCGGAGGTCGTCATCCGCCGCCGGCGCCGGCGACCGCCGCCCGACGGTGCCTGAGCCCGTCGGGGAGCAGCCCCGGGCCCAGCCCCGGGCCGGTGCCTCCAGGCACCCGATGTTCGTCCACGACGAGGCCCACACCGAGATGGTCCTGCGGTACTGCCACGACCGGCTGTCGCTCGACCCGGTACCCCTGGACTTCGGAGGGGCCACCACCGAGTCCCTGGCCGACGCCCTGGCCGGCCTCATCGGGCCCGCCGGGCGCGACCCGGCCGAGGTCCTCGACGTCTTCGCCACCCGCCTCGCCGCCGCCGTCGTCTCCTGCGACAGCCCCCGGTTCCTCTCCTTCATCCCCGCCGCGCCGACCAAGGCGTCGCTTCTGTTCGACATGGTCGTCTCCTGCAGCTCCCTCCAGGGCACCTCCTGGCTCGAGGCCGCCGGTGCGGTGGCGGCGGAGAACCAGGCGCTCGAGGTCCTGGCCGGCGTGGTCGGCCTCCCCGAGGGGGCGGGCGGCTGCTTCGTCTCCGGCGGGTCCATCGCCAACCTCTCCGCCCTGGTGGTGGCCCGGGACACGGCTCCCTCCCGAGGTGCGGCGGGCGGGCGGCCGGTCCGGTTCGCCGTGAGCCGGGAGTCGCACTCGTCGGTGGCCCGGGCCCTGTCGATCGTGGGGGCGAGCCCGCTCCTGGTCGACACCGACGACCACCGCCTCACCGGTGCGGGGCTCGAGGCCGCCCTGGCTCACGACCAGGACCCGTCCGACGTCGTGGGCGTCGTGGCCACGGCCGGCACCACCAACGCCGGCATCGTCGACGACCTCGAGGGCGTCGCCGACGTGGCCGAGGCGAGGGGCCTGTGGTTCCACGTCGACGCCGCCTACGGAGGCGCGGCGCTCTTCGCACGGAGCGCCCGGCCCCGGTTCGCCGGCGTCGAGCGGGCCGACTCCGTGGTGATCGATCCCCACAAGTGGCTCTTCGCCCCCTTCGACTGCGCCGGGCTCCTCTACCGCCGGCCGGCGCTGGCCAAGGCCGTCCACGCCCAACAGGCCGCCTATCTCGAGGTGATCCACGAAGAGGACCATCCCGAGATCTGGAACCCGAGCGACTACGCCATCCACCTGACCCGCCGGGCCCGGGGCCTGCCCCTGTGGTTCTCCCTGGCCGTGCACGGCACCGACGCCTACGGCGAGGCGGTCGAGACCGTCCTGGAGACGGCCCGGGGCACCGCCGCCCTGGTGCGGCGGGCGCCGCACGTGGAGCTCGTCCGCGAGCCCGACCTCTCGGTGGTGCTGGTGCGGCGCCCGGGGTGGGACCCGGGCGACTACCACGACTGGTCGGTGCAGCTGCTCGCCGCCCAGACCGCCTTCGTCACGCCCACCACCTGGGAGGGTGACACGGTGGCCCGTCTGTGCTTCCTCCATCCCCACACCACCCTCGAGATGGTGGAGGAGATCCTCGACTCGATGCGGTGAGCCGGGCCCGTCAGGCGCCCGGCCGGTCCTGGAGCAGAGGCGACTCGGGGGACCGGCGGTCCGCAGGGCGGCGTCGACGCCAGGCCACCCCGGCCAGGGCCTCGAGGACCACCCGGTTGGCGAGATAGGCCGTCACCTCGGCCGAGTCGTAGGGCGGGGAGACCTCGACGACGTCCATGCCGGCGAGGGGCAGTTCCATGGCCACCCGCCGGACGGCATCGAGCAGTTCCCGTGTCGAGAACCCCCCCGGCTCGGGCGTGCCGGTGCCGGGGGCGAGGCCGGGGTCCACCACGTCGACGTCCACCGACAGGAACACGGCGTCGCAGTCGTCGAGTGCGATGGCGAAGGCCTCGTCGAGACAGGCGTCGAGGCCGCGGCGGCCGATCTCGGTCATCTCGTAGCTGCGCATGTGCTGGGCGGCCATCCAGTCGAGGGTCTCGGGGCCCGGCCAGTAGCCCCGCAGGCCGATCTGGAGGAAGCGGTCGCCGCGCACCGCCCCGGACTCGATGAGCCGCCGCATGGGCGTGCCGTGGCCGTAGAGGGAGCCGAACTGGGTGTCGCCGGTGTCGGCGTGGGCGTCGAAGTGGACGACCGAGACCCGTCCCCTCCCCACGTGGTCGGCCACGGCGGTGGCGTCGGGGAGGGCGATGGTGTGGTCGCCGCCCAGGACGACCGGCATGGCGCCGGTGGCGGCGACGGTCCCCACGGCGCGCTGGAGCGCTTCGAGGGAGCCTTCGATGTCGCCGGGGGGCATCGTCACGTCACCGACGTCCACGACCGACAGCTCGGCGAGCGGGTCGAGGCCGAGGGCGAGGTGCGGCCGCCTCCCGTCGTGGGGGAGGTAGTCGGTCGTCCGGATGGCGGCGGGGCCGAACCGGCAGCCGGGACGGTGGGAGGTGCCGCCGTCGAAGGGGGCGCCCACCACGACGGCGGCGGCCCCGGCGTAGGTGGCGGGATCCTCGAGGCGGGCGGCGGGGACGCCGAGGAAGGTGACGGCCGGCCCGTACATGGCATCGGCTCCCATCCCGCCATTCTCCCTTCCGGGGCGGCCCGAGGGACCGACCCGAGTGCCCGGGGGGCCGGTCGGGCGCGATGATCGTCTCCGTGGAGCCGACGGCGGAGCCGACCCCGGTCCCCGGCATCCCCGCCGACGAGCCGCCGGCGGGCGGCCCCGTCCTCTCCGCCGAGGAGCCGCCGGCAGGCGGGCCGGTCCTCTCGGCCGAGGACCACGCCTTCGGGGCCCTCAACCCGAGCCGGCTGGTCACCCAGGTCCTCACCGGCGGGGTGGCGCCCCTCGTCGTCTACGAGATCGGCCGCCACGCCGGGCTGGCCGACGCCACCGCCCTCGCC
>JAGWNV010000198.1 GCA_028872975.1 Acidobacteriota bacterium | reverse complement strand
ACGAGGGCTACTTCTCGACCGCTGGCGGGACGGGGCTCCGACGGGAGCTCGTCGACGACGCCGAGTGGCTGGCCGGGCTCCTCGTGGGGCTCCTGCCCGACGAACCCGAGCCGCTGGGGTTGCTCGCCCTGGTCCGCCTCCACCTCGCCCGCTGGGACTCGCGCCTCGACGCCGGGGGTCGCCTCGTCCTCCTCGCCGACCAGGACCGGGGGCGGTGGGACCGAGCCCGAGTCGACGGCGCCCGCGCCCTCATCGAACGGGCCGCCGCCCAGGGGCGCCTCGGCCCCTACCAGCTCGAGGCCGCCATCGCCGCGGTCCACTGCGAGGCGCCCTCGTGGGAGGAGACCGACTTCGAGGAGCTGCTCGGCCTCTACTCGCTGCTCGGCGCCATCGACCCGTCACCGGTGGTCCGGCTCAACCGGGCCGTGGTCCTGGCCCAGGTGCGAGGGCCCGCCGCGGCCCTGGCCGAGGTCGATGCCCTCGCCGCCGAGCTCGACCGCTACCACCTCTTCCACGCCACCCGGGCCTCGTTCCTCCGCGCCCTCGGGCGTGCCGACGAGGCCCGTCAGGCCGACGAGCGCGCCCTCGAGCGCACCGAGAACCCCGCCGAGCGCGCCCTGCTCGCCGGGCGCCTCGGGTCGGGGGGACCGCCCGGCGCCTGACCGGTCCCGGCGCCCGGCCCCGGCGCCGCCGTCACTCGATCGGCTGGTGCGCCATGGCCTTCGGCTCCCGGCCACCGAGGAGGAAGCCGGCCAGGACGGCCACGAGGGGCATCCCCACGAGGACGAAGAGGAGGTCCGGCACCGGCACGTGGCCGAGGGGCGCGATGCCGCCCTCGAGGGCGTTGCTCCGGATCCAGCCCACGACCCCGACGTAGCCGGCCACCGTGCCGAGGAGGGCCCCCAGGAAGCCGAGCGCACCCGCCGTGGCGGCGGTGAGGGCCCGGCGGCTGAACGCCCCGGCGCCGGTGGCGGTGAGCGTCCGCAGGTCCCGGGCCGTCTCGCTGCGGATCAACCCCACCGACATGGCCAGGATGGCCAGGGCGAGGGCGATCCCGAAGACGGTGGCCCAGTTCTCCACCTCGGCCGAGGAGGGCGCGTCGTTCTTGCTCTCGGCCGACATGCCCGCCGCTGCGGCGGCCTGCTGGGCCGTTCTGACCTGGCTCGCCGTGATGGGCGAGGTCGTCTCGACGAGCCAGTCGGTCGGGCTCGTGCGGAGCCCGAGCGTCCGGATGGCGTGCTCGGTGATGACGAAGTTGGGGGCCGACACGCCCGTCGGCAGGGCGCCGAGCTCCTGGACGACCGGGTGCGCCAGGCGCCCGGACGACGGGCACGTGCTGTCGAAGACCACGCCGCCGCCGGGACCGGGGGTCCCCTTTCCCGCGGTCATGGGGACCTTGCACCACTCGAGCGCCAGCCCGGAGACCCCGGAGAACCCCGGCCTGCTGGTGAGGATGTCGGCATCGGCGTGGACGGCCGAGGCCGGGATCCCGAAGGCGGCGAGCAGCTGCGGCGTGGCGGCGTAGATCTGGCCGTTGAACGTCCGTCCCCCCCCGCTGTGGTCGACGCCGACGTCCACCGAGTCGAGCTCGACCACGTGCCGGGCGCCGAGGGCGCCGCCGAGCGCCGTGGCGGCGTGGGACTCCGAGGCGATCTGGGCGGGCGCAGCCACCGTGCCGGGCGGCCCGTTCTGCACGTCGGAGTGGAGCACCAGCTGGTCGGAGGCCAGGTTGGGCCCGGCGTAGTCCAGGACGTTGCCGTACCGGGCGGCGGCCACGATGGCGATGATCACGGCGATGAGCACGCCGATGCTGATGGCCGACAGCGCCGACCCGGCACGGGCCCGGTAGCGGGCGAGGTCTCGCAGGGCGAGGCGCACGGTGAGTGGAGCGCTGCGGCCGAGCCGTGCCGCCGCCGACAGGAGGAACGGCGACAGGAGGACGACGCCGGGGATGAGGAGCACGAGGCCGATGACGAGCTGCGGCGCACCGGAGTTGCCGTTGCCCTGTCCGGCCTGGCTCCCCGACCATCCGAGGACGAGGAAGGCGGCCACGAGGACGACGATCCCCGGCACCGCCGAGCGCCGCACCGCCCGCGGCGCCGGGGGGCGGCCCGACAGGGCGGCCACGACCGGGATCCGGGTGACGGCCCGGGCCGGGCGCCGGGCGGCCACGTAGGCGGCCACCACGGCCAGGACGACGGCGAGGGCCACGACGAGCCACGGCAGGGCGAAGGGAGCGATGCGGTGGTGGGAGCTCGACTCGAGACGGGGCCGGTAGGCCAGCCACAGGAGGATCCCGGCCACGGCCCCCACGAGCGACCCCACCACGCCCACGGCGAGCCCGTTGGCCCGCACCACGAGGCCCACCTGCCGGTCGGTGGCCCCGAGCGAGGCCAGCATCCCGAGCGACCGCAGCCGCCGCTGGGCGAGGACGGTGAAGCCGCCCACCGCCACCAGGGCGATGAGGATCATCCCGATGGTGAGCCCGGCCAGCGAGATCGTCTCGGGGTTGAAGGCGTTCGACGGGATCGCCTGCGACCGGGGCAGCACCTTCGCCCCCAGTCCCGCCGTGCTCCGGCCGCCGGCGTCGAAGAGGACCGTCACCGTGGTCGGTGCCGGGACCTGGCCGGGGGCCACCAGGGCGAACTTGTCGAGGAGGCTCTGAGGGTCCTCCACGATGCCGGTCACCGTGAGGTTCCGACCGCCTTCGTGCACCGTCGACCCCACCCCGGCGCCGAAGCTCGACGCCAACGCCGAGGACAGGGCGGTCTGGTGCGCGCCGCTCGGATACCGGCCGCGCACGAGCGAGAGCATCGACCCGCCGAAGGCCCCGTGCGGGTCCTGGGCGCGCAGCTCGAACGTGTCGACCGACCCGGGGATCGGCAGTGTCTCGTTCTCGATGACGTCGGCACGCCCGAAGCGCTGCTCGACGTTCGAGACCACCGTCGAGAGCCGCGGGTCCCCGCCGGGGAGGTCGACGCGGTCCTGGGCGGTGCCGAAGCCGGCTCCGGCCGGTGCCGGGGAGTTGGTGGCGACAGTGGCGCCCACGACGGTGGCGGCCACGGCCACGACGACGAGGGCGAGGATGAGCAGCTGCTGGCGCCACTCCCGGCGCAGCAGCCGCCAGCCCCAGCGGATCACCGCCCGGCGGGCGGCGACCCGGCCCCGCAGGACGGGGCCGACCGCCGGCGGGCGCTCGACGAGCGCCGCGCTCACGGCTTGGGACCCGAGGAGATGAGGGCCTCGGCGCTCGGCGGCGGGACGGTCTGGTCGACGACCGTGCCGTCGCGCAGGAACACCACGCGGTCGGCCCAGGCGGCGAGCTGGGCGTCGTGGGTCACCACCATGGCGGCCACCCCGGTCTTGCAGGCGGCGAGGATCATCCGCATCACCGCCTCGCTGTTGGCCGAGTCGAGGGCCCCCGACGGTTCGTCGGCGAGGAGGAGGCGGCGCTCTCCCACCACGGCGCGGGCGATGGCGACGCGCTGGCGCTCCCCCCCCGACAGCTGGTCGGGGAAGTGCCCGGCCCGCTCGACGAGCCCCAGCCGCTCGAGGGCCTCGAGGGCGGCGGTGCGAGCCCGGCGGGCCCCGGTCCCGTCGAGCTCGAGGGGCAGCGAGACGTTCTCGGCGGCGGTCAGCCCTGGCAGGAGGTTGAAATCCTGGAACACGTAGCCGATGGTGCGCCGGCGCAGGCGGGCCTTGTCGTTGTGCGACATCTCCGACAGCGAGTGGCCGTCGATCACCACCTCCCCACCCGAGGGCTCCTCCAGGCTCCCGGCGATGGTGAGGAGCGTCGACTTGCCCGACCCGCTCGGGCCCATGACGGCCACGAGCCCGCCCCGGTCCACGCCCAGGCTCACGTCGTCGAGGGCGCGGACCTCGCTCGACCCGTCGCCGTAGACCTTCGTGACGTGCCGCAGCTCGAGGAAGCTCATCGCCGCACCGCCAATCTGCGCCGCAGGCGGGGGGCCGGCGCCGCCGTCGGGGCGGTCGGCTCCACCACGGCCCGCTTGAGCCGGCCGTCGGCGGAGTCGAGCCACCGGATCACCGAGTCGAGCCGGCCCAGCTCGGCGTCGACCACGAGGGCCAGGGGGAGGTCGAACTCGCCCTCGTCCTCCTTGAGCCGGGTCCACTGCTGCATGAGCTCGACCAGGTACCGCCGGTGGGCCTGGATCACCTCGTGCACGTCGACCGTCGGCATGGCCAGGGCGACGAGGACCTTGATGACGAGCTCGTCGCGCGGCGGGGTGGTGAGGTCGGGCGGCGTCCGCAGCCACTCGGCGAGCTCCTCGGCGCCGGCCTCGGTGATCCGGAAGGCCTTCTGGGGGCCCTCGGCCGCCTCGTCGTCGGACGCCACCAGCCCGTCGCGCTCGAGGCGCTGGAGGGTCGTGTACACCTGACCCACGTTGAGGGCCCAGACGTCGCCGGTGCGGGCCTCGAATTCCTGTCGGAGCTGGTGCCCGTACTTGGGCCCCTCGCTCAGCAGCCCGAGGAGGGCGTGCCGCACGCTCATGGCTGGCGCTCGTTCAATAGCATACTGAGTATGTTATCCATCGAGCGGGGGAAGTCAACCGGCTCCTGCCGTGCGGGCCGAGTGGGTTCTCGGTCGGACCTCGAACGAACAGGTGAGGGCCCTCGTCCGCCGACGATCCCGGTGCCGAGAACAGCCGGGCGGGCGACTCGTCCCGGACCGCCCCGGTCAATAGGGTGGAGGACGTGGCCGAGGGGATGACGTCGCTCCGGGCACCGGCTCCGGCGCCGCTCCGGGGGCTGTCCCGGGCCGAGCCCATGGTGCGCCGACTGCTCCTCGTCCCCGAAGGGCGCCCGGCGGGCTGCCCGGTCCCGGCCGCCACCGAGGCGGCCACCCACCGGCTCTTCAACGTCTCGATCGCCCTCTCGGGCCTGCGGTGCCTCCTCGGCTACGTGATCCTGCCCATCGTGACGCCTGCCATCGGGGCCGCCGCCTCTGTGGGCCCGGTGGTGGGGGTGCCCGTCGCCGTGGTGGCCCTCTTCTTCGACGTCATGGCCCTGCGGCGGTTCTGGGCGGCCGACCATCGCTGGCGCTGGGGCATCAGCCTGGTCTACGTCGCCGTCATGGGCATGGTGCTGGCTCTGCTCGTGGGCGACCTGGTGCATCTGGCGTGACTCCGGCGGCGCCCACCCACCGGGTGCCTTCAGCCATCGCAGGAGGAGGGCGCCGCCGCGGCACACACCACGGCGGGCGTCGCGGAGAGGCTCCGCGGCGGC